>JALWIX010000115.1 GCA_027082175.1 Campylobacterales bacterium | reverse complement strand
CTTCTAGTCTGTTTAACACATCCTCGATTTCAATATTATCAAGCTCAAAAAGTCTATTTTTTTGGTCTTCAAAAAGAGTCCTTAACTCGTTCATAGCCTCATCGAAAAAGGATGAATCTTTTCCTATTTTCTCTAACGCTTCATACACCGTCGATTCATATTCAAAAATGGCTTCGGCTCTATTTATAGCCTCTTCTATCTTTTCTCTTTTGGATAACTCTTTTTTTATCTGTAGCAACTCTTCGTATTCGCCTATTTTAGGCGAAACTTTATCAATCTTTTCTATCTCGAATTTAGCGAACTCTATAAGTTCGTTTACTCTTTTTTCATCTTCTAATATCTTATATAATCTATCTTCTATATCTTTGTATTTTAAAAATTTCTCTTTAAACTCCTCTTTCAAAGTTGAAAATTTTTCAAACTTTTTTTCGCAAATATCATCTACAATCTTCAAAATATTTTGATTTTTAAATATATTTTCATCTTTTTGACTCAGATATCCGACCCGATCTTTGAAAACCTCTTTTAAAACCCTTTTAGATATGGTTTGCGAATTCAAAAAGAATCGAACTTTCTCCTTCTTGATCCCTTTAACGACTATTATCTCTTCGTTATCAAAACCAAATCTCTCAAGATCGGTATCGTTTGTTAAAGTGATCTCGCTTATTTTAGCTTGAGGAGCCTTAAGTCCAAAAAGAGCCAAAATGGAATTTATTAGCACCGATTTACCGGCGCCGCTAGGACCTGTAAAAACGATAAGCCCATCTTTAAACTCAAGTTCAATCTCTCTAAAAGAGAGGCAATCTTTTAGATAAAGTCTCTCTATCAACTACATCCCCCAATGAAGTTTCTCTCTTAAAACCTCAAAATAGTTTCTCTCGAGTCTATGGATCAGTTTAGCTCCTATCTGAGCTCTTTTTATTGTTATAGTCTCATATGGAGAAAACTCATAAATCTCTTGACCGTCCACAACCATCAATGCGTTTTCACTCTTCGTTTTTATCTGTATTTCAAACTCAGCCGGCAAAACTAACGGCCTTTGAGTAAGCGAATGCGGACAGATTGGAGTTAAAATATACGCGTTGGTCAAAGGATATACCACAGGACCGCCAGAAGCTAGATTGTAAGCCGTTGAGCCTGTGGGAGTCGATATGATAAGTCCGTCTCCATAGTAAGTATTAAACCATTTTTTATCTATAAATGCGTCTATATGTATCATTTTTGAGATAGCTTGTCTAGTTATAACTATATCGTTAAAGGAGAACATTTTTTCATCTTTACCGCTAATAGACGCCTCCATCATCATTCTATTATCTATTCTAACTTGGTTCTTTTTCAATTTTTTTATGAAATCTTCTATCTCGTCCGGTAAAACATCAGTTAAAAATCCTAATTTTCCAACATATATTCCAAGAACGGGTTTATGGTATCTGTAGCTTCTTCTAACCAAAGAGATAAGCGTCCCGTCTCCTCCTATTGAGATTAAAATATCGCTCTTTTTGCATAATACCTCAAACTCTTGCCCTAGAACGCCAATCATCGATGCGCTTATGCTATCTATAAGAACCTCTATCCCCTCATTTTCAAAAGCGTTTTTTATCCTAAAAAAAAGCTCTTTTAGATCGGGGGCGGAAGGTCTCAGCACGATACCGACTCTTTTAATCTCCATTATTTTCCTTACTCTCATAATCAGCCATTCAGACTCAAAACTATAATTTTATCATAACTTAAAGCATATCTTTGATATAATCACCCTCAAAATAGAGCTTAAAGGATTAGATTTGAGAACAGACTATTGTGCGGAACTAAACGAAAATGATATTGGAAAAGAGGTTGTTCTTTGCGGTTGGGCAAACAGCTATAGAGATCACGGCGGAGTAATTTTTATAGACCTAAGAGACAAAACAGGTATCGTACAGCTTGTTTGCGATCCGGCCGATAGCCAAAAGGCTCACAAAGTAGCTACGGAAGTAAGAGACGAATATGTTTTGATAGCCAAAGGAAAAGTAAGACTAAGAGGCGAAGGACTTGAAAACCCAAAACTCAAAACCGGCAAGATAGAAGTTGTAGTCGAAGAGTTAACCATCGAAAACAGAAGCGAGCCCACGCCTTTTGTTTTAGGCGACGAAAACGTAAACGAAGAGATAAGATTAAAATACAGATATTTAGATCTTAGAACAAAAAAGGCTTTTGATACTTTTAAGCTTAGAAGCAAAGCGGCTATTGCGGCTAGAAACTTTTTAGACGCAAACGGCTTTTTGGAGGTTGAAACTCCTATACTAACAAAATCTACTCCAGAAGGCGCGAGAGACTATCTTGTGCCAAGCAGACTTTATCCGGGAGAGTTTTACGCCCTTCCACAATCTCCTCAGCTTTTTAAACAACTTTTGATGGTTAGCGGATTTGACAGATATTTTCAAATTGCCAAATGTTTCAGAGACGAGGATCTAAGAGCAGATAGACAGCCGGAATTTACCCAGATAGATGTAGAGATGAGTTTTTGCACCGAAGATGATGTTATAGAGGTGGCAGAGGGACTTATAAAAACTATTTTTGCGGCTTGCGGCATAAATATAAAAACTCCTTTTAGAAGAATGCCGTACAAAGAGGCTATGGAGAGTTACGGAACCGACAAACCTGATCTTAGATTTGATTTAAAACTTGTTGACGTAATAGATATCTTTGAAAACACACAACTAAAAGTCTTTAGGGAGATTGCACAGTTTAAAAATCTAAACCGTATCAAAGCCCTCCCCGTTCCTGGAGGCGATAAACTAACTAGAAAAGAGATCGACTACTTAACCGAGTTTGTAGCAAAATTTGGCGCAAAAGGTCTTGCATGGGTTAAAGTAAAAGAGAACGGGGAACTTCAAGGTCCTATAGTGAAGTTTTTAAGCGAAGAGGAAAAGAGCGCTTTGATAGAAAGAACCGGAGTTAAAGCAGGCGATCTTATCTTTTTTGGAGCCGGAAGCAAAAAGGTAGTTTTGGACTACATGGGAAGACTAAGAGATAAACTGGGAGATATTTTAAATCTTAAAGACCCTTCTAGATATGAGTTTTTATGGGTAGTAGACTTTCCGATGTTTGAAATCGAAGAGGGACAAGTCAAAGTAAAAGCGCTTCACCACCCATTTACAATGCCTAAAAATATAGATAAAGAAGAGATAGAAGATATTACGAGCGAAGCATACGATATGGTAGTAAACGGGGTAGAACTTGGAGGAGGCAGCATAAGGATACACAAACTTCAGATACAGAAAAAAGTTTTTGAAATTTTGGGTATAAGCGAAGAAGAAGCTAACGAAAAATTTGGATTTTTGCTTGAAGCATTGAAGTTTGGCGCGCCTCCTCACGGAGGTTTTGCGATAGGTTTTGATAGACTTATTATGCTTTTAACAAAAAGAGACAATATAAGAGACGTTATAGCCTTTCCAAAAACTCAAAAGGCTCAGTGTTTGCTTACAAATGCGCCAAGTCCGGTAGAAGCGGAACAGTTAAAAGAGTTGCACATAAGAGTGAGAGAACCCAAAAAAGTATGAAACTTATTGAGGCTAAAAACGGAGATATAGTAAAAGTTATCGGATACGACGGCGAATGCGACGAGTTTAAATGTCACTTAAACGCGATGGGGTTTATAATAGGAGATATTATAAAAGTGCTTAACAAGGGTTTTTTCGGCCCGATTCAAATAGAAGCGAACGGAACCAAAATAGCGATGTGTAGAGGTCAAGCCGAAAAAATCCTCGTCGAAAAAATCAGATAGAATTAAGCGACGAAAAAATAAATTATCGTCAAGATAATAAGTCAAAAAATTTTGAAAATTTTTAGCAACGAAAAAATTAAAACCTAACAAAAGAGGAGAAGTTATGAAAAAACTTTTTTTAATCATAGGAGCGCCTGGAAGCGGTAAAACTACGGATGCACAGATCATAGCAAAAAGAAACGGCGATTTAGTGGCTCACTACTCTACTGGAGAGCTTTTGAGAGAAGAGGTTAAAAAAGGAACCGCTCTAGGCGCCACTATAGCAAGTTATATAGATAACGGCAAACTTGTTCCTTTAGAGATAGTTATCGATACCATAGTAAACGCTATAAAAGATAGCGATAAAGATATTATCCTAATAGACGGATTTCCAAGAAGCGTAGAACAGATGAAGGCGCTTGACGAAATATTAGCTAAAAATCCAGACATTAAACTAGAAGCGGTTATAGAAGTAGTAGTTAGCGAAGAGACGGCAAAAGAGAGAGTTTTGGGAAGAGCAAGAGGCGCGGACGATAACGAAGAGGTTTTCAAAAACAGGATGAAAGTATATCTAGAGCCGCTTGCCGCAATAGAAAAGTTTTATGAAGAGAAGGGAGTCCTTAAAAAAATTGACGGTGAGAGAAGTATAGAAGAGATAGTTGACGAGATGGAGGAGTTTATAAAAAGTAAAATATAGTCTAAGTTTTGTAAATGGCGATCAAAAATCCAAATTTCTATCTTGTGATTATCGGAACAGAAATATTAAACGGTAGAAGAGAGGATAAACACTTTAGTTTCGTAAAAAACGAGCTTTTAAAAAGAGGCTGGGAGCTTACCGCCTCTTTTATCATAACCGACAAACCCTCTGTTATAGAAGAGACCTTTAAACTTGTCCAAAAAGACCCCAACGGCGTAATGTTCAGCTTTGGCGGCATCGGAGCCACTCCAGACGACTTTACCAGAGAAATAGCGGCCAAAGTGTTTAGAGACTCATCAATGGAAACTAACCTGGAGGCTAAAAATCTAATAATAAATCAATTTAAAGAAAAAGCCTATCCGCATAGGATAAATATGGCAAATCTACCTATAAACTCAGGGCTTTTACCAAATCCTATAAATAACGTTCCTGGATTTTTTCTAGATGAGAGATATTTTTTTGTTCCCGGATTTCCCCAAATGTCACATCCGATGATTAAGTACGCTCTTGATAGATTTTATCCAAAAGCTCCTAATAAACATAGATTTACCATATGCGTAGAAGCAAGTGAAAATGATCTTATGGATATAATGGAAATGATACCTAAAAATATAGAATTCTCTTCTTTGCCGGCAATTGAAAAGGGCGCATATAAAGATGTTATCTCTATTGCCTCTTATGATGAAAACGAGGCAAAAAGATGGATAGATTTCTTTATCGAAGAAGTAAAAAAGAGAGGTTTTAAATATCACAAAGGCGTAGATTGCATATAGTAAATCTCTTAATAACCCTAGACCTTCCTTACGTCGAAAGCCTAAAAGGAAGAAGAAAAATCTTAAACTCTATAAAAGAGAGACTCTCAAAATTAAATATTTCCATTTTAGATATCTCAAGCGAATACCCAAAAGAGGCTGAGATTGCAATAGTTTTTTTAGCCTTAAGCGAGGAGGATATTCAAAAAAGATTGCAAAACATTGAAAAAATATTAGATAGATACTTCAGCGATATAGAATACTCAATCTCATACGAAATTCTCTAAAAACATCTTTTAAATCTTTTGAACTGGTATACTTTAGCGATTTATAAACTCAATTGAGACCTCTGAAAAATTGGTATTAAAAAGTGTGAGTGTGGGTGTGAGCAAAAGTACCATTTTCCCATCACTCACACCCACACCCACACTCACACCATAAAGTGAAATAGGTAATTTTTCAAAGCATTCAATTATACAATCTATGTTTTATAATATTTATCTATGAGAAGAAATTTGACATATTATAATTTTTTTATATATCATTTTAGAGTAATTACTCTAAAAGGTGCGTGGTGAATACTAAAGAGAAAATTTTACGGACGGCTCTGAAACTGTTTAACGACAACGATACAAAAAGCATAACCACAAACCACATAGCAAAAGCCTCAGGCATAAGTCCCGGAAACCTTTACTACCACTTTAAAAACAAAGAGGATATTATAAGGGCGTTATATCGACAGATGAGAGATATTATCGACTTCGAAAACAAAAAGTTGCCTGACGATTTGTGCGAAATGAAAAACTATTGCGATTTTGTAGCAAAAACCTGGTGGGAGTACCGTTTCCTTAGAAAAGAGTTGTTACTGTTGATAAATAGAGATAAACATTTGGCAAATGAGGTTTTAGAAGATAACAAAAAACAGTATGAAAAACTTTTAAAGCTTATTTCGCATCTTATTGAAAAAGGGTGTCTTAAAGAGATTGATAAAGAGACTACCGTATTCTTAGCAGATACTATTATGTTGTATAGTCAATTTTGGACTCCACATCTACTTCTTTTGGGAGAAAAAGTCGATAAAAAAAGCGCAAAAAGAGTCACTGAACAGATAGAGAGGGTATTTTACCCGTATCTTACGGAAAAATCGAAAAAAAACTTGCAAGAGTGCAAATCATAAAAAGGAGGAGAAATGGCACATATAAAACTACCGGAATTTGAAGAGATGGATCCCCAAATTCAAGAAAAAGCTAGACCTATATTGGAAAAAACGGGAAAACTTGGAGAGATTTTCAAACTGTTAGCTATCAGAAAAGATATATATGAAGCAACGGATGCAATGGTGCAAGCATATCTTTTAAAAGAGACTGAACTTCCGTACAGTATAAAAGAATCCATAGCGCTTTTAATCTCAAAAGAGAATAGCTGTAAAATGTGCGTTGACGTACATAAAGGTATCGCCAAAATGTTAGGAATGCAAGAAGAAGAGATTGAAGAAGTTCTAAAGGGGGTAGACGCCATGAGCGTAGATGAAAAGACAAAAGCTCTTTTAAATTTTTGTATAAGAGCATCCAAAAAAGATAACTACAAAATCACAAAAGAGGATATTGAGAGGTTAAAAGATATGGGTTGGAGCGAGTCTCAAATCTTAGAGGCAGTTGCGATTACGGGATATTTTAACTATATAAATACGCTCTCAAACGTATTTGGACTCGGTGAAGGATAAAATATGAAAAAATCTCTGCTTATAGCGGCACTGTTGGCAACTTATAGCTTTGCATATAGCGCTAAAGGTATGGTTACCTACAAAAAACTATGCTCCTCTTGTCACGGGCCGGCCTTTAAAGGCGCGGCAATGTTAGAAAGCGAAGAGTGGAGAGAGATGTTTGACAATAGCGCCCAAAATCTAAAAAACATCCATAAAAACGATAAAAGCGCAACTAAAAAGATTAATAGCGGCTATTTTGAAAGAAGAATGAAAGCGTTAAGAGACTTTATGATGAACAATGCTCGGGATAAGGGAGTCGTAAGAAGCTGCGACGGACTAAATTGCGGATAAGAGAAGAGTATGAAAAAGTTTCTGTTTTTATTGATACCTTTTTTGCTTTTTGCTTCTCAAATAGAGTGGGAGATAGATTTTAACATCGCTTTAAATAGAGCAAACAAGGAAAAAAAGCCTCTGATGGTTTTTTTTGAGAGTCATAACTGTAAATGGTGCGAAAAGATGTTGCATACTACTTTCAAAAATAAACAAATTATAAAACGGATAAACGATAATTTCATACCCATAAAAGTTTATAATAACGACAAGAGATTACCAAAATATATCGACTCTAAAATCACCCCTACCACCTTTTTTATTACATCTAAAGTAGAAAATATTATAAGACCCGTTTTAGGGTATTGGGACGAGGAATCTTTCCTCTCTTTTTTAGACGACGTTGAAAGAAGACTCTCCAATTCAAAATAGTTCTCTAATCTTTTATAAAACCAATTTAGTATATAATACCCCAAAACTTTCAGTAGGAGAAGCTATGGATATCAACAAAATAGGACATGGGGAAAATCCTGAAAAAGTTCACGCCCTTATAGAGATACCTTACGGTTCAAACGTTAAATACGAAATAGACAAAGAGAGCGGCGCCATCTTTGTAGATAGGGTGCTTTATAGCGCTATGTTTTATCCCGCAAACTACGGTTTTGTTCCAAATACGTTGGCGGCTGACGGCGATCCGGCGGACATTTTGGTTTTAAACGAATACCCTTTACAAGCCGGAAGCGTTATAAAATGTAGACTTATAGGCGTTTTGATTATGGAAGATGAAAGCGGTATGGATGAGAAACTTCTAGCTGTACCCGTTAGCAAAGTAGATCCAAAATATGACGAGATAAAAGATATCGAAGACCTTCCAAAATCTACTTTGGAAAAGATAAAAAACTTCTTTGAGACCTATAAAATGCTAGAACCGAACAAATGGGTAAAAGTTAAAGATTACAAGGGAAAAGAGGAAGCTCAAAAAATTCTTCAAGAGGCTATAGAAAACTATAAATAAACTTACCGGGAACAACTCCCGGTATAAAAATATACTCATTAAAACCGCAAAATTGACTCTTAAAACAGCATAATACCATCTAATTGCAGTAGGTATAAAACGCTAACCTTTAATTTTTCTCAAAATAGCTATCTATACCGTCGGCTATACCTTTGGCAAGCAATGTTTGATAGTAGGGGTTGAAAATCCTTCTTGCTTCGGTTGGATTTGTGATATAACCTATCTCTATCAAAACTGAAGGCATCTGAGCGCCCACTAAAACCCAAAAAGGCCCCTCTCTCACTCCTCCGTCTTGAACATCCTTAAAATGTTTCCTAAGATTATAAAGCATCCCTTTTTCCTGTTTTCCTCGCTAAGAGAAAAAAGTGAATTTGAGGCTTTTAGAAGTCCGTAAAATAGGGAGTTTTATTTTTAAAAGTGGGTGTCTGAGAAGTTGAGTGATATCGTATCAAACTTAGGAT
>JALWIX010000114.1 GCA_027082175.1 Campylobacterales bacterium | reverse complement strand
GAAAAATATAAAGGTAAGTCAAAGTTTTTATATGAAGACCCTATTGAGCCCGTATGTCTAAGCTGTCATGAAAAATTTAAAAGTAGATTTTTCAGCGAAAAATATCGTCATGAGCCTGTAGACGACGGTAGATGTACAAAGTGTCATAATCCTCACGGCAACAATGATAAAAAGTTTCTAAGATATGAAGTTTGGACATTGTGTACGACTTGTCACGCCGATAAAAAAAATCAACCTCACGTAGTTACTACTTTTTCGAAAAAAGCTCATCCTACTAGGGGCAAAAAAGACCCAACCGATCCTACAAAAGAGTTGACTTGCGTAAGTTGTCATAATCCGCATGTTTCAAATAACGGCTTCATGCTAAAAAATTATGGCGGAAAAGGGATGATGCTTTGGTGCGCAAGGTGTCATAAAAAATAAAGGAGTCAAAAATGGTTAAAAAATCTGTGTCGATAATAATTTCCGCATTTATATCATCTTCGATATTAAATGCTTCTGATATTAAAAGTGAGTTTATGCAAAGAGCGTACAACTCTGTTTTAAAACTTGCCCAAAAAGGAGACCCTAACGCCCTTTTTTCTTTGGGAGAGATGTATTTTTTAGGTATGGGGGTTGCTAAAGATCCAAATAAAGCGGTTGAGTATTTTGAGGAAGCGGCTCAAAAAGGACATATAAAAGCAATGTTTAACCTAGGTTATATGTTCCATAACGGCATGGGAGTTGAGAAAGATTATAAAAAGGCTCTAAAATGGTTTAAAGATGCGGCTACCAAAGGCGATCCAAAATCTATGTTATATCTTGGCACGATGTATTATAACGGCGAAGGCGTAGATGTAGATTATGGCAAAGCGTTATATTGGTACACTAAAGCTTCTGAATCTGGATATCCTCAGGCGCATTTTGTTTTGGGAAAAATGTTTTATAGCGGTAAAGGAGTAAAACAAGACTTTTCTATTGCCGCTGATTTATTCGAGAAAGCTTCGTTGCAAGGACATGCTCAAGCACAATATTATTTAGGCAAAATGTATCTTACGGGCGAGGGAGTTCCTAAAAATATGGATAAAGCAAAACATTGGATACAGTATTCGTATATGAACGGATATAGACCGGCTAAAAAAGTTTTAGATACATACGGATGGAAAGTTATAATAAGAAAAGAGACTCTTCCCGGATTAGAGGAACAAGGGTGACATTATTAAAGCAGGCCGGCGTTATAACGCGTATCCTGCTTTAATTATTTTCTAAGTTTTCCAGATACTTTTTTGCTTCCTTTTTTCCGTCTTTAAGAGCTTTTTTAAGATATTTAAGCGCTTTTTCTTCATCTTTTTCAACCCCTTCTCCGCTTAAATACATTTTGCCAAGTTCCAATTCGGCGTCAGAGCAACTTTGTGAAGCCGAGCGCTCTAAGTAGAACTTTGCTTTTTCTAAATCTTTTGGAATTCCTAGACCCCTTTTATACATCTGTCCAATAATATATTGCGCTTTGGGATAGCCAAGATCAGCCGTTTTTTTGTACCAGTAAAACGCTTTTTTGTAATCTTTTTCAACTCCAAGTCCTTTAAAATAGATTTCGCCCAAATACCGCTGCGCTTTCGGGTCTCCGTTTTCGGCGGCTTGTTCAAACCAATACCTAGCCTTTGAGTAGTCTTTTTCGGTGCCTTTTCCCGTAAAGTAGATATAGCCAAGATTGAACATCGCTTTAATATGCCCGTTTTTTGCCGCTTCTTTATACCACTTTATAGCTTTTTTATAATCCTTTTTTCCCAAAAAACCTAGATAATACATCTCTCCTAATGTGAACTGAGCGTTTGGGTCTCCTTGTTGCGCCTTTTGTGTCGCGCTTTGAATAAGTCTTTGTTTAAATTCTAATTTGTCGGCTACAAGTAGATTTGACCATAATATTATAAGGACTACTAATATTTTTTTCATTTTCAATCCTTTTGTGATTATAATATTTTTTTATATATAGAAATTATACCTTATAAAGCTTAAATAAATTTATATTATATTAAACCTTGATAGATTTGTAATTTTTAGTAGATTTCATTTTATGAAGAAAAAATAATCGATATAGATAAATTGTATAAGTTTGAAAATCTAAAAACTGTTGCATATAAACTTGACAATTTGCTTCTTTTAAAAAAAGAATGAATATGTGACTTATTATTGGAGATTTAACGCAAATAAAAAAATATATAAAAATTGCGCCAGTAGAACAAAGAGAGCTTTTAAAACAGGACTTATCCGCTATAATCTTTAATTAAACGGCAGTGTTTTGCAAAATCTACTTAACTATCTCAGCCTCTATAGCTTCTTTGTATTGTTGTTTTTTATCTAAAAAATCGGCTTTTATTCTAAAAAATTGGTGAGCCAAAACTGAAACGAAATATACTTGCAAAAGCATACCCGCAAAAGGGATTAGAGATATTAGATATAAGATAAACGTTGATCCTAAAATCTCCTTTTTTCTCTCATTTAGTACTCTTTGAAGCTCCTCTTTGGTTAATATCTCTCCTCCGACATCAAGAGTCAACAAAGATGAAAAGAGATAATAAAAAGGGATATTTAAAGCTATGAGATTTAAAAGCGGTATAAAATATAAAAATATAGATACAAAAAAAACGGCTATAAATTTCAAGATAGATTTAACGCTCAATACAATATATGAGATAAAATCAACTCCTCCCTCTTTTGGTATGTAAGAGTAGTGTCTTTTGTGAATCTCTTTTACGATTATAGGCGTAAAGAAACCCACTATGATAAGCGCTACGGCCGTTGAAGCCAAAATCGCAAGTCCCGTTCCCAATATTCCAAAAATAACTCCAGCTACTGCATGGAAAATGAAACTTCCCGCAATTGTCGAGATTATAGGATATTCTTGTACGAACTCTTTGATTTGGGGATCGTTGATAGAGTCGGGATTTTGGCTAATTTGATTTAGCATATCGAAAAATTCGCTTCCAGCTCCAAAAATCAGACTTGAAAAGATAAGCAAAGTTATAAAAAAGGGCGCTAACGTCAAAGTTAGAAATTTTGTTGTCATAAAATCTTCAAATGCCGCAACGAAAATGTTTTTTTGCATAAATTCCGCCTTTGTAATAAAATAATACTCAAATTAATTTTAGAGGTACCCTAAAGGAACTAAATTGAGTATACCGATAATTTTACCAAAAGTTGCTGATGAAAAAGAGTTTATAAAACAACTAAAAAAACTTAATCTAAAAAAGAGCGATATAAAAACAATATATCAAGCAAACGGTTATACTCTTATAATTTTAAAAAAGAGAGTAAAGATAAAGCCTCCTAAAAATATTATACCTACTCGTGAAGAAGAGGAAGAGATAAAGAGTATACATCAGTTCGTAGAAGAAAATAAATATCTTATAGAGCTTGAGAGGGTTGCCGAAATATCTCGACAAATAAATGAGATAAAAGGTTTTAGCGGATATGAGCGAGAGGTTTTCGGAAGGGCGATTTTGGATTTAAAAGGGCAAAAACAGCCTAAAAGATTAAATCTTTATTTTGTTAAATTTGGAAGAAACAGAACTATAGATACGGAAATCAGTTCGGGCGATATAGTTTTAATAAGCAGAGGCGAACCTTTAAAAAGCGATGTAACGGGAACGGTAAGCGAGGTTAAAAAACATTTTATCACGGTGGCTTTTGAAAATACTCCTCCTAAATGGGTCTATTTGCCTGGAATCAGAATAGACCTGTATATAAATGATATCACATTTAAAAGAATGGAAGAGAATCTCGAAGAATTAAGAGACGCTACCGGAAGAAAAAGATATCTTAGAAACATAGCTTTAGGTCTTCAAGAGCCCTCGCAATCCTTAAAATCTGACTTTAAAGTTTTCAACCAAAACTTAAACAAATCGCAAAAAGAGGCAGTCAGTTTCGCACTTGGAAGCAAGGATCTATTTTTGATACACGGACCTCCTGGAACCGGAAAAACAAGTACGCTTATAGAGATAATTTTACAGGAAGTAAAAAGAAAAAACAGAGTCTTAGCCGTAGCCGATTCAAACACGGCGGTTGACAATATGCTGCAAAGACTAGCCGATAAAGATATCTCTTTAGTAAGGATAGGTCATCCCGCTAGAATATTGGCCGAGCTTGAAGAGTTCTCAATCCATTCTAAATTTGAAAAGAGTTTTGAAGCTGAAGCGATAAGAAAAGGTTGGGAAGAGGTAGCGCTGTTAGTAAAAAAAAGAGAGGAGTTTAGCAAACCTACACAAGCAAGAAGCAGGGGAATGAGTTATGATAGGATTTTAACGCTCGCTGCTAGAGGAAAAAGCCAAAGGGGTGTCAGCGTTCAGACTATGCAGTCTATGGCAAAATGGATAAAATATGACAGGAAAATAGAGTCGCTAGTAAGCTCTTTGAGACTTGAAGAGGAGGAGACTTATAAAAAGATTATAAAAACTTGCGACGTTGTTTTGGCTACAAACTCAATGGTTATGAGCGAAATGCTCAAATCCTTTGAGTTTGATGTGGCAGTGATTGATGAAGGTAGTCAACAGATAATCCCTTCTAGTCTAATTCCCATAATGCGCTCAAATAGATTCATTATAGCTGGAGATCACAAACAGCTCCCTCCAACAGTAGTTAGCGAGGAGGCTAAGAAACTAAGAATTTCGCTTTTTGAAAAGTTGATAGAGTCTCATAAAAATCTATCAAAAATGTTAAAAGTTCAATACAGAATGAATGAAAAAATAATGGGTTTTTCAAATACTATGTTTTATAACGGCAAGTTGGTTGCCGATGAAAGTGTAAAAAATCATACATTGGCAGATTTTGAGTTAAAAGAGCCAAGCAAATATGAAGATATTTTAGATGTTAAAGAGCCTTTGTTTTTTTTAGATACAAAAGGTATGGAAGCTGCAGAGAGCTTACCGGATAGATCAACAAGTTATGAGAATGTAAAAGAGGCGCGGATAGTGGTCGAGTTGGTAAAAGAGTTGTTAAATATGGGGATGGAAGAAGAGGATATTGGCGTAATTTCTCCATATTTGTCTCAAGTTAAGAGAATAAAACAGGTTTTAAGCGAAGATGAGATTTTAACTGAAGTTAAAAGTGTTGACGGTTTTCAAGGAAGAGAAAAAGAAGTAATTATTATCAGTTTTGTTAGAAGCAACGAAGAGGGCAGCATAGGTTTTTTGAAAGATTTAAGGCGATTAAATGTGGCTATAACGAGAGCTAAAAGAAAACTTATCTGTATAGGAGATAGCGCTACTTTGAGTAAGGAGGAGTTATATAAAGAGTTTTTAAAGTATATAAAAGATAAGGGAAAGATAGTTAATGTTTATTAAAATTTAGTAGGTAGTAGTCCTATTTGGATAGGTATTGGATTATTTGGTATAATAAGTTATTAGTTAAAAATATAAAATTTGTTGAGTAGTTAAAATAATTTTTATCAATTCAAAAACTCAAATACTCAACTATTACAATGAATTATTGCCACTAAATGCTAATTTCAAATTCCTAATGCCTACTATTTTATAAAGGAATCAAATGAAAAAAATTTATAATTTAGAGGATATTGAAAATGAGATTTTGCAAAATGATGCGGTCTTGCTGTATGTGAGTGCGCCAAATTGTAACGTATGCGAAGTTTTAAAACCCAAAATCGAAGAGCTTTTTTCAAAAGAATTTCCCAAAGTTGTTCTATTTGAGACAAATATAGCCGAGGTAGCTGAAGTTGGAAGTAGATTTAACATTTTTAGCGCTCCCGCGATTCTTATATTTTTTGATAATAAAGAGTTTGCTAGAGTTGGAAGAAACGTTAGTTTGACTCTGCTTAAAGAAAAAATTGAAAAGATTTATAATCTCTATTTTGGATAAAGTGGCATGTTTAGTAGATTGTTTGAACTTGTTGCTTGCTCATTATCAAATAAAAGATTTGGAAAGATAGCATGAGGATCTTGACGACTCTTATTTTGATAATTTTTCTTTATGGATGCGGAGGAGGCGGAAGCACTGAGAGCGACCCAGAGATTGATTGGTACAGACCGGATATAAATACAACTTGGCACTGGCAACTACAAGGTACAATTAACTTAGATTATAATGTAGAGTTATATGATATCGATTTATTTGATACTAGCGAAGAAATTATAGAAACATTGCATAATCAAGGGAAAAAGGTTATTTGCTATTTTAGTGCAGGTAGTTATGAAAATTGGAGAGAAGATGCTTATAAATTTCCTAAAGAGGCTATTGGAAACGATTTGGATGGTTGGGAAGGCGAAAAATGGTTAGATATTAGAAATTCTACTGTAAGAGAGATTATGCTGGAGAGATTGGATATCCCTAAAAAAAAAGGATGTGACGGGGTTGAACCAGATAATATAGATGGCTATATAAATGATACGGGATTTGAATTAACGTATGAAGATCAGTTAGAATATAACAAATTTTTAGCGCAAGAAGCGCATTTAAGAGGGCTTTCTATAGGTTTAAAAAATGATTTAATGCAAATAAACGATTTAGTGGATTACTTCGATTTTGCAATAAATGAGCAGTGCCATGAGTTTAATGAGTGTGAGTTCTTAACTTCGTTTATTCAAAAAGGTAAGCCTGTTTTTAATGCCGAATATGCGCAAATATATGTAATAGATGAACAAGAAAGAGCGAAGTTGTGTCAAAAAGCGAAAGAAGAAAATTTTAGAACTTTGATTTTACCTAAGGATTTAGATGATAGCTTTAGATTCGAGTGCAATTAAAAAATTTTTCCCACATATTTTATTGGTTATATATATTGTCTTGTTTTTACTTTGTTCTATCGATCCAAAGGATAAGACCGTTTGGATAGCTGAAAATATAACGGTTTTGTTGGTGGTGTTGCCTCTAGTTTTTACATATAAAAAATTTAGATTTTCAAATACAGCTTATTTTTTAATGAGTATATGGGTCTATATGCACACTATAGGAGGACATTATACTTTTAAAGACGTTCCTTTTGACTTTGTCAACAATCTTTTTGGTTGGGAGAGAAACAATTATGATCGTATAGCCCATTTTAGCGTGGGTTTTTACGCTTATGCAATAGCCGAGTTTTTAGATAGAAAAAAACTTGTTAATTCAAATGTTATTATGTTTTTGTTTCCTATATTTTCTATTTTTACGGTGGCGGCCATATATGAGATTATCGAGTGGTTAGCGGTTATATATATGGACCCTGAAGCGGGTCTTGATTATGTGAGCGCTCAAGGAGATATTTGGGACGCTCAAAAAGATATGCTGTCTGACGGGTTGGGATCGATATTTGCCACGAGTTTATATTTTTTTATCAGAAAGAGAGAGACAAAGTAAAAATAAAGTTTTGTCTCCTTCTTTCTAAATCTAATATTTAAACGTCTCTTTTTTCAATATAAAGGGTTTATTAGCGATTTCCACATTTTCAAGTTTGAGTTTTTTAACCATCGGGGGTTTTACCAACTTGTATCCTAATATAGCTACGATCTTATCATCTTTTTGTAGTTCAAAACTATATTTTAATACTCGCTTTTCATTCTCTTTTATCATCGTGTCTTTTACAACCTCTTTTGCTAGCCAAGGAGGGGTGGGTTTACCTTCTGCTCCTATTACTCTTACAAAAATCTCTTTTTTCTCAAAAACTTTTTTTCCGTTTCTTATAACGGATACTTTTAAAAATGCGACTCTTAAAGGATGAAGCAAAAGATCGTGAGGGACTTTGGAATTTACTGCTATTTCAAAACCTCTAAGTTTTGGCAAAAATTCAATATCAACATATTTGCTTAGTTTGTCGTGATGAGCATGAGCGCCGGCAAAACCGTGGAATGTGTGCGTTTTTGTTTCTCTTAAAGTAGAAACGGAACCTTTAACTTTTGGCATATGACAGCTAACGCAGTTTGCGTTTTCTATCTCTCTATTTTCATTTGTTGAACATACGTTAAGACCAAATCTGTTTCTTTTATGAGAGTGGCAACCCATACAGACATTGCCTTTTAAAAAGTTTTGGTTTGAAGTGTCAATCTCATGATAAGGAGATTTTATGTGATCTTTTAAAGTTCCAAAATATTTTTTTGGCTCTTTTGAGATAATATTTATGTTTGTTTTAAGTCCCTCTTTTATCTCTTTTATTCTGTGACAATAAGCGCAAGAGATAGCTTCGTTTTGTGTTTTACTGTTTTTATCGGGCAGTATGCCGTTTTTTGGCGTTATAAGTTCTTTTAAATTATCCGCTGCCGGCGTGTGGCATTTTGCGCAGTCGTAGGACTCTCTCTTTTTTGCGGGATGAATATCCCAAACGGCCTTATGGATTGGGTCTTTAAATATAGTGGAGTTTGCATGCATACTGCTTTGAAACTCTTCAAATATCAGCGGATGGCACGATTTGCACTCTTCGTTAGGAGCAAATTTATAATTTGCAAAAGTTAAAGTTAAAAAGGCCAAAAACAGCAAAAATTTCTTCATATTTAATCCTTTTATTGTTTATAATAATCATTTTCATAATAATATTTTATAAAAAAAGAGTTTATAGCTATTTCAAATTTTCAAATTAATTATTCGTAACCTCTCTCTCTTCTTTTTCTTTCAATCTCTTCTCTTCTTTTTACGGCCTCGTTAGATGGCGTTTGAGGATTGCTAAATATCGCTTTCCCATATAGAACGCATCCTTTGTCGCCAGGATCGCACTTTTTTTTGAGTAAATCACAATACTCGCCTATTTGATGAGAACATGTCCAACCGCTCATATCCCTCCTTTTTAATTTATTGTAGAATCTCGTTTTATTTGTCTCTTATGATATAATACCAAAAACTTAAAAGAGGTTAAAATGAAAAAAGCTCTGTTTGCAAGTTCTGTTTTAGCGATACTTTTTCTTGCGGGCTGTACCCAAGAGACTCAAAATAAACTAGGTCGAGCCATAGTCAACTGGACTGGAACTAACGGTGTTTTGGATGTGTATAGCGGAGGAAAACTAGTAAAGAGATTTATACAGATAGACAAAATATCCACGGCTTACGGCACTAGTGACAATAGACCCAGACCTTACAGATACGGTTATGGATATATTGACGAGAATTTTAACTATAAAGTTGATCCAGGAGAAAAAAAGGTCTATTTTGAGTTTAGCGACTACTCTACAAATTATATTTTTTATGAAAATCCCAATGGATAAGAAATAGAGAAGTGATTTTATATATTCACGGTTTTAAAAGCTGCGGCAAGGGAAATAAGAGTGATGCTTTAAGAAGATATTTTGGAGAAAAAAAGATATTGGCTCCAAATCTTCCCGTTTCCCCAAAAGAGGCTATAGATTTTTTATCTAACTTGATAAATCAAAAGAATATAGAACTGATTGTAGGCTCTTCGCTAGGGGGATTTTATGCTATCTATGTAGCCGAAAAGTTTGATAAAAAAGCAGTTCTTATAAACCCTTCTTTAAAACCGCATATAACTTTATATCCTTATATAGGAAAAAATAGCAGATTTTGTGACGGTGTGGAATTTTTTTGGAAAGAGGAGTATATAAAAGAGCTTATAAATCTAAAAGTAGATAACGTTACTTTATCAAGGTATCTGGTTTTACTTCAGAGCAAAGACGAGGTATTAAACTATCAAGAGACTCTAAACTTTTTTTTAGGCGCTAAAGTCATAGTAGAGTATGGCGGAAACCATAGATTTGAAAATATTGAAGATTATTTATGTATGATAGATAGATTCCGATATTAAAAAGGTAAATGATGGATGTGATAGAGCTTTTTAAAAAACTTCTTTCATACAAATCTATAACGCCTAACGATGATGGAAGTTTGGATTTTATAAGAGAGTACTTAAAAGATTTTAAGGCTATATGGATAAACAAAGAAGATGTAAAAAATCTTTTTTTATATAAAAAATTTGGCGATGGAGAGCATCTCTGTTTTGGAGGGCATGTAGACGTGGTTCCTGCTGGAGTTGGATGGGAGAGCGACCCTTTTGCGCCGATAGAAAAAGATGGAAAGATATTCGCTAGAGGCGCCCAAGATATGAAAAGCGGCGTCGCGGCCTTCGTACAAGCTGTAAAAGAGACAAAAAAATTTAACGGTACTTTATCTTTGCTTTTGACAAGTGACGAAGAGGGCGAAGCCAAGTTTGGCACTTTGCTTGCGTTAAAAAAACTAAAAGAACTAGAGTTGATTCCAGATTTCGCTATAGTAGCCGAACCTACTTGCGAAGAGGTATTTGGGGACGCTATTAAAATCGGCAGACGAGGTTCCATTAACGGCGTTATAGAAGTGATAGGCAAACAAGGTCATGCGGCATATCCGGAAAAAGCCGTAAACCCAATACATGCCGTAGCAAATATACTTCCCAATATAGCGGGAATAAATCTTGATGATGGGGATGAGTTTTTTGCGCCTAGTAAATTTGTTATTACCGATATCAGAGCCGGCTTGGAAGTTACAAACGTAACGCCAGGAAAACTTAAGATGATGTTCAATGTAAGAAACTCTACTAAAACTACTTTAAAAGATGTGGAAGAGTTTGTGCATAAAAATTTTGATAAAACAGACTATACACTTGAGCTTTCACAAAGCGCAAAGCCGTTTATGACGGATCCAGACAGTAAAATAGTAAAACTACTAGATAGCTCAATCCAAAAAATCTGCTTGTTAAAACCTAAATATTCCACTGCTGGTGGTACAAGTGACGCAAGGTTTTTTGGCGAATTTGGAGTTAAAACGGTAGAGTTTGGAGTAGTAAACGATACCATCCACGCTCCAAACGAAAGATGCGGCAAAGAAGAAGTTATAAAACTTTATGAAGTATTCAAAGAGATTTTAAGAGGTTTCTAAAAGATGGATGAAACCATCTTTTAGTGAGTAGTATTGTTGTCTGTCGTTGCGTTTTGATCTATGTTTTTAGGCTGTAGAGTTAAAGTGGCGTTTGACTCTTGTTCTTTGACAGTCTCTGTTTTGTCTTGTTGCGAGTTGACTTCTTGGGCTTCACTTTGCTGAGTCTCCTCTTTTGTCGAAGAACACTCTTTTAGTTTTGTTTCAAGTTCATCAATCTTATCTTCAAGTTCCATAATTTTGTCGTCCATTTTAGATATGGCTTCTACGTTAGCTCCGTATTCGTAAACTAGTTCTCCTCCATCTTTTCCCTGTTTTAGAGTAACGCCTATAAAAACTAATAAGGCGACCATGTAAACCGCTTGTGCCGCATCTTTCTTTATAGCCATGGATAGAAGCTTCAATAAAAATAGAAATACGGTTGCATAAACCAGATACATACCTATCGTTTTATGAAGCTTTAGCTCTTCCTGACCTTCCGGAGACAAAAGCGAAAATGCATGAGATCCGTCTGCTTTACCTGCGAAAAAAGCTGCCGTAAATATAAAAATAACGAAAAATAGAAAACTTGAGGTAATTATATTGAGATAAGGCCTTTTAATAAAAAGATTAACGATTTCTAATATGAGTATGATGATAGGAAGCGCGATTGCAAAATGTACAGTAACAGGATGTATAAGAATCGGCAGTTCAAAAGGGAGTTTTATAGTGTCTAAAAAGTTTAAATACTCCATAGCAAGTCCTTTGTAATGGGATTTTAATTTATTTTATCATAAAAAGTTTATTTTTATCTTGATTTTATAAATTTTTTTTATTTGGAGGAGTATTGAGAGATTGAACAACTATTTTATCTTTCTTTTTTTATTGAAAATATTGTGTTTTTTGATAAAATTTCATACTAATACATTGAGACCTTAAAAAATGGTTATTATAAAGTGTGGGTGTAGGTACGGGTGTGACAAAAGCACCATTTTTCCATCTCATACTCATACCATTAAGTGAAATAGGCAATTTCAGAAGATTCAATTATATAAAAGGATTAAGATGGAGTATATTCAGACTGAAAACGCCCCTGCAGCGATAGGGCCATATTCTCAAGCTATTAAAGTTGGCAACTTTATTTATACGTCGGGTCAGATAGCTCTTACTCCAGAAGGTGAGATGAGAGAGAATGATATAGAGATTCAAACTGAACAAGTGCTGAGTAATCTTAAAAATGTTTTGGAAGCTGCGGGCAGCTCTTTAGATAAAGTTGTAAAAACGACGATTTTTTTAGCAGATATGGATGACTTTGCGAAGGTAAACGAGATTTACGCTAAATTCTTTGGAACTCATAAACCTGCGAGAAGTACCGTTGCAGTTAAAACATTGCCCAAAAACGCTCTTGTAGAGATTGAAGCTATAGCTTTAATTTAAACATAACTTAAACTAGTTTTTGATAATATTCGCCATCAAAATGTCTAAAAGGCTAAAAAAAAGCAAGAGGGTTGGAAGATGTATGCAATCATAAAAAATGGCGGCAAGCAGTATAAAGTCAAAGAGGGTGATATTATATGCTTTGACAAAATGGGTCTTGAGCCGAAAACCAAAGTTGAATTTAAAGAGGTTTTGGCCATAAACGACGGTGAACTTAAAGTTGGCACTCCTTTCGTTGAAGGGGCTAAAGTTGAGGGCGAAGTGATCAATGAAGGAAGAGGAAAGAAAATTATAATCTTTAAAAAGAGAAGAAGAAAAGACTCTAAACTTAAAAGAGGTTTTAGAAGAGATTTTACAAGAGTAAAAATAACAAAAATAGCTTAAGGAGTAATTTATGGCTCACAAGAAAGGTCAAGGTAGTACCCAGAATAACCGTGATAGCGCCGGTAGAAGGCTGGGAGTGAAAAAATACGGCGGGGAGTTTGTAAGAGCCGGAAATATTATCATAAGACAAAGAGGAACGAAAATTCACCCCGGAAACAATGTTGGCATGGGGAAAGATCACACTATTTTCGCTCTTATAGACGGCTACGTAAAATTTGAAAGAAAAGATAAAAAGAGACAAAAAGTTTCTGTTTATCCCGCATAATTTTGGGCGTTTGCCCAAATCATAGCAATTAGGAGTTTGGAGTTAGGAAATATTTTTCTAATTCCTGATTTCTAATCTTCAAATTTCTTCTAATTCCCAATTTCCAATTACAATTCCAAGGAAAAATTATGTTTATTGATAGCGTAAAACTGACGGTTAGTTCCGGCAAAGGCGGACAAGGCGCTGTGAGTTTTAGAAGAGAAAAATTTATGCCAAAGGGAGGTCCTGACGGAGGTGATGGCGGCAAAGGCGGAGATGTGTATTTTGTAGTAGATAAAAATACGCATACTCTTTCCCACTTTAAAGGGAAAAAGATTTTAAAAGCCCAAAACGGTAGGCCGGGCGAGGGAAGAAAAAAGCATGGCAAAAGTGGACAGCCTCTTGTTTTGGTTGTTCCTCCGGGAACAGAAGTGAGAGATGCCGAAACCGGAGAGTTGCTTCTAGATTTAACGAAAGATGGAGATAGAGTTCTTTTTTTAGAAGGCGGAAAAGGCGGAAAAGGGAATTGGCATTTTAAAAGTCCGACAAATCAAAGACCAACGTATGCTCAACCTGGACTTCCTGGAAAGAGTAAAGATATAATACTTGAACTTAAACTAATAGCCGATGTTGGACTCGTAGGGTTTCCAAACGTAGGAAAATCTACGCTTATATCGGTGGTCTCAAACGCTAAACCTGAAATTGCAAATTATGAGTTTACTACTTTAACGCCTAAGTTAGGCGTAGTGGATGTGGATGAATTTTCAAGTTTTGTTATGGCGGATATTCCCGGAATCATTGGAGGTGCGAGTGAAGGCAAAGGTTTGGGTCTAAAGTTTTTGAAACATATAGAAAGAACCAAGACTTTGCTTTTTATGATAGATATATCAAGCTACAAAGAACCATTAACTCAATATAAAATATTGAAAAAAGAGCTTTTGAAATTTAGCGAGCATTTAAGTAAAAGAAGTTACGCCATTGCCTTGACCAAAATTGATTCTATGGATATTGAAGAGGCAAACCGAAAGATTGAAAAATTTATAAAAGATTTAAAAGAAGAGCCGGGCGGCGAAAATATATATGGACTTGACGATAAGTATCTATACTTTTTACAAGATAGAGAAAATGTCGATAGAGATAGACCCTATTTTATATTTCCAATATCCGCGGTAGCAAATCTCAATATAAAACCTTTGATATTTGCTTTAAACGATATGATAAAAATGGAGAGAAAGAGTGAAAAGAGTAGTGATTAAAGTCGGCAGCGCCGTTTTAAGCGAAAATAATAGATTAGCCAAAGAGAGAATGTTGAATCTTGTTGAGTTTTTGGCCGAACTTAATGGAAAAATGGAGGTTATTTTGGTAAGTTCGGGCGCAGTTGCCGCCGGATATACGAAGCTAAAATTGGATAAAAAAGAGCTTCCCAACAAACAGGCCTTGGCAGCTATTGGACAACCTCTTTTGATGAAAGCGTATCAAAAAAAATTTGAAAAATTTAATACTCTTTGCGCCCAAATGCTTCTAAGCGCCGATGATTTTGATAGCAGAAAAAGAACCGAACATGCAAAGAATGCTATAGAGGTTCTTTTAAAACATAAAATTATTCCTATTATAAATGAAAATGATGTTACGGCGACGGAAGAATTGGTTTTTGGAGACAACGATCAACTCTCGGCACATGCTGCTTTCTATTTTGATGCGGATATGTTGGTTATACTAAGCGATATAGACGGTCTGTATGATAAAGACCCTAAGAAAAACGAAGATGCGAAACTTTTAAAAGTTGTTGAAAAAATCGATCCCAAGCTTTTAACAACCGAATGCAATCCTAGCTACTCTTTCGCTACAGGAGGAATCGTTACTAAACTGAAAGCCGCTGATTTTTTGCTTAGACGTAGAAAAACGATGTTTTTAGCAAGTGGATTTGATTTAAGTGATGTTAAAAGTTTTTTATTGAAAGGCGAGCATAAAGGGGGAACGCTTTTTAGTAGATAGATGTTGGATATTAGTATATTAGTGTATTGGTATATTGGTGTATTGGTGTATTGGGAATTAGAAATTTTTAATTCCTGACTCTTAGCACTAACACTTACACCAACACTTCTTTAGACATTGGATATTAGTGTTACATAGTGTTAAAAACTTTAAATTCCTAATATACTAATAGACCAATATACCAATTACCAATGTCCAATGTCTAAAAGAAAGGCTTTTTATGAAAATAGTTTTCATGGGAACTCCTGATTATGCGACTACGATACTTGAGGGTATTCTTGAAGATAGAGAGATCAATGTTGTATCTGTATTTACGCAGCCGGATAAACCGGTAGGAAGAAAGCGGATACTTACTCCGCCGGATGTAAAAAGATTTTTGCTTGATGGAGGATATAATATACCGATATATCAACCAGAAACATTAAAAGATAATGAAGTTGTAGAAAAAATAGAAGATTTAAATCCGGATTTTATAGTAGTCGCAGCGTACGGACAGATACTTCCTAAAAATATCTTAGAGATATCTCCTTGCATCAACCTTCATGCCTCGCTGCTTCCAAAGTATAGAGGCGCAAGTCCAATTCAGCAGGCTTTGTTAAACGGGGACAATATAACGGGAGTTACGGCGATGCTTATGGATGAAGGTCTCGATACGGGAGATATTTTGGGTTATAGCGTATTAAAGATACAAAAAGATGACGTTGCCCCCATCCTTTTTCAAAAACTCTCTATGTTAGCAAAGGAGTTGACTCCATACATACTTAAAAATTTTAAAAAAATTGAGCCATTGAAACAGAATGATATTGAGGCTAGTTACTGTAAGAAGATAAAAAAGATAGACGGCGAAGTAGATTTTTCTGATGCCAAAAAATTGTTTAACAAATATAGAGCCTTCTTTTTTTGGCCGGGAATATATCTAAAAAACGGTTTGAAACTAAAAGAGTTAGATTTGATTGATAGTGATAGTATAAACGAAGATGGAAAAATATTGGAGTTTACCGATAAAGGGGTTATAGTAGGTTGCAAAAGAGGAAAATTGGAGATAATGAAGGTACAGCTGCCATCTAAAAAAGTTATGGATATTTTTAGTTATCTAAGGGGAAGGAGATTGGGTATTGGAGATTATATATCTTGACGAGGTTGAATCTACTCAGCTATATCTCATAGATAAGATAAAAAAAAACGAACTGTTACCTCCAGTAGCAGTTGTCGCAAAAAGACAAACAAAAGGGATTGGCAGCAGAGGAAATAGCTGGATAGGGATTGATGGAAACCTTTTTTTCTCTTTTGCCTTAAAAGAGTCTCAATTTCCTTTGGATTTGCCCGTTCAATCTTTATCTATTTATTTTTCTTATATTTTAAAAGAGATTTTGTCTCAAAAAGGCTCTAAAGTCTGGTTAAAATGGCCGAACGATTTCTATGTTGGAAAAAGAAAAATAGGAGGAGCAATATCATCTAAAATTTCGGACGTTTATATATGCGGGATAGGACTTAATATCGCTAGTTGTCCCGAAAATTTCGCTAAACTCGATATTGATATAGATATAAAAGAGCTTGTTGAAATTTTTTTACGTAAAATAGAAAAAAAGATTTCATGGAAGCAAATTTTTAGTAAATATAGGTTAGAATTTCAACTAAGTAAAAATTTTACTTTTCATCTTGATGGGAAAAAAGTTTCATTAAAAGATGCAATTCTTTGCGATGACGGCTCTATAGAGATTAATAATAAAAGGATATATTCGTTAAGATGAGTGAGATAATAACTATAGCAAACCAAAAGGGCGGAGTTGGCAAAACTACAACGGCTGTAAATTTGGCGGCGTCTTTGGCTCTTGAGGACAAAAAAGTGCTTATAATAGACGCTGATCCTCAGGCAAACGCAACGACAAGCCTGGGATTTAGCAGGAACGATTATGAATTCAATATTTATCATGTAATGATCGGTTCAAAAAAGCTTACGGAAATAATTTTAAAAACTTCCGTGGACAATCTTTATCTTGCTCCGTCAAACATAGGATTGGTAGGGGTTGAAAAAGAGTTTTACAACTCTAAAGCTAAACAAAGAGAACTAGTTTTAAAAGAGAAAATAGACGAAATAAAAGATGAGTACGATTTTATCATTATCGATTCTCCTCCGGCGCTTGGACCAATGACTATTAATGCTTTAAGCGCCGCCCACTCAGTAATTATCCCAATCCAGTGCGAGTTTTTTGCTTTAGAAGGATTAGCACAGCTTCTAAATACCATAAGGCTTATTAGAAAGACCATAAACCCTAAATTATCTATTAGAGGCTTTTTGCCCACTATGTATAGCAAACAGAACAATTTGTCAAAACAGGTGTTTGCCGATCTATCGCACCATTTTAAAAACAAACTTTTTAAAAATGAAAAGAATTCGTCATTTATTGTAATACCTAGAAACGTTAAACTTGCAGAATCGCCAAGTTTTGGAAAACCGGTTATTCTTTATGATAGTAAATCTACCGGAAGCATGGCTTATCAATCATTGGCAAAAGTGATTTTGGAAAAGTAGTATGGGAAAAAAGAATTTAGGAAGAGGGCTTGGGGCTATTCTTAGCGAAGTTACCGAAGCTTATGAAAAAGAGATAGATATTGACGAAAATAAGATATTGGAATTGGATATAGATACAATAAGGGTTAATCCTTATCAACCAAGAAAAACATTTGATGAAAAGAGTTTAAAAGAGTTAGCCGAATCTATCAAAAAACATGGACTTTTGCAACCTATCGTAGTTATAGAAGATATAGACGGTTATATGTTGATTGCCGGCGAAAGAAGACTAAGAGCTTCTAAAATAGCCGGATTAGAGAAAATTAAAGCCATTATTGTAGATATAGAAGAAGATAAATATAGAGAATTGGCGCTTATAGAAAATATTCAAAGAGAGGATTTGGATCCAATAGATTTGGCGCTCTCCTATAAGGCGCTCATCGAAGATTACGGAATAACCCATGAAGAGCTTTCAAATATAGTACACAAAAGCAGGACGCATATAACTAATACTTTAAGACTTCTTTCATTATCCAAATATGCTCAAAAGGCTTTAAAAGAGAAGAGAATCTCCACTGGACATGCTAAAGTTTTAGTAAATCTCGATGAGGAAAAACAGAAAATTTTAGTAGATTCTATCATAGGCCAAAAATTAAGCGTTAGGGAAATTGAAAATATAGTTAGAAAAGAGAAAAAAAGAGAAAATAAAACTGAAAAAATCGACGGACTAGACTTGAGTGAAGTTTCTAAAGTTATGAAAAAGAGCGGATTTTCATACAAAATTAAAGATAACAAACTAACTATTATATTTGAAAACAGTGATCAGATAAGTTACTTTTTGCAAAGTTTTTTAAGAAAAAACTATTAGTTTAATAAAAATATATAATTTAATATGATAAAATCTCAATCAATTTGGAAGTTACAAAGGAGAATGTATGCTAGATATCAGTTTCGGACTTGTTGTTTTTACCGCAATCGTCTTTTTTATACTTCTAGTAATCTTAAATAGATGGCTTTATGAACCTCTTCTAAGCTTTATGAAGGCAAGAGATGAGAGCATAAGAAAAGATATGGAAAAGGCAAAGAAAAATAGTAGCGGCTCAGAAGAGCTTTTAAAAGAGGCTCAAGAGATAGTGGCAAAAGCTAAAGCTGAAGCTGCCGCTATTAAGGCGGAAGCTGTCAATGAGGCAAAAGAGTTTGCTCAAAAGAGATTAGATGAAAAGAAATCGCAATTGGCTTCCGAGTATGAGAAATTTAAAGAAAAATTAAAAAGCGAAGAGGAGGAGCTAAAAAGTGTTCTTCTTTCTCAAGCGCCGTTATTTAGAGAGGCTCTGAAGGCAAAATTTAGCAAATTACAATAAGGAGTAAAGGTGAAAGCGAAATTACTGTTTTTAGTACTAGCTTTTGGAACATTGGCGTTTGCCGGCGACAGCGGTGGAGGAGGCACAGATATACTTCCAAGAACCGTTAATTTTTTGATTTTTGCCGCAATTGTTTATTATCTTTTAGCTGATAAAGTTAAAAACTTCTTCTTGGAAAGAAGAGAGTCTATAGCTGCTAAACTAGAGAGTGTTCAAGCGCAGCTTAAAGAGACTAAAGAGGCTAGAGAGCTAGCGGAAAAAGAGCTTGAAAATGCTAAGAAATTAGCTGCTGAAATTATAGAAACCGCTAAAAAAGAGAGTATTCTTTTAAGCGATAAGATTAAAAACGATCTTGAAGAAGAGCTAAACTTACTTGAGAAGATATTCAACGAAAATTGCGAACTTGAAGAGAGAAAAATGGTGAGAGAGGTTGTGCAAAAGATTCTTGAAGAGACTTTTGAAGATAAAAATATTGTTATCAACGAAAAAGAGTTCGTTAATCTTATAGTAAAAAAGGTTGCATAAATGATAGAGTTGGTGGCGAAAAGATACGTAAAAGCGTTGGTTGAGAGTTCCTCTAAAAAAGAATTGGAAAAATATAGCAAATATCTAGAGCAGTTAAGTAAGGCTTTTGCTGACAAAGATGTAAGAGATATACTTCTTTCACCGGAAATTGACGAATCAAAAAAAGCAAAACTTCTCATAGACTCTTTGAAAGATGCGGATAAGAAGTTTGTAAATTTTTTAAAACTTCTTGCTGAGAAAAAAAGAGTTTACTTGATACCTCAAATTTTTGATGAGTTAAGAAAACAGCTCTATTTCGTTGAAAATAGATTTGAAGGAAAGGTTTATTCTGAGTTTGATTTAAGCGAAAAAGAGCTTAAAGAGATAGAAAAAACTTTAAGTAAAAGGGTAGGCTCTAAGATTGTTTTACACAAAGCGCCTCAAAAATTTGACGGCATAAAAGTTGAGGTTGAGAGTTTAGGTATTGAGATAAGTTTTTCAAGGTCTAGGATCAAAAATCAGATAATAGAACATATACTAAAAGCAATATAGAAAGGAGAAAAAGTGGCACATAAATTGCAAGCGGATGAGATTAGCTCTATCATAAAAGAGAGAATAGAAGATTTTGAGATAAAAATCGATATTGAAGAGACTGGAAAAGTTATCTCTTTCGCCGACGGAATAGCAAAAGTTTACGGCTTGAACAACGTAATGGCCGGAGAAATGCTTGAGTTTGAAAACGGCGAAAAAGGTATGGCTGCTAACTTAGAGGAGTCATCGGTTGGTGTGGTTGTTCTTGGCAAAGGCGAAGGTATTAGAGAAGGAATGAGCGTTAAGAGATTAGGAAAACTTCTTAGAACTCCAGTTGGGGATTCGTTGATAGGAAGGGTTATTAACCCGCTTGGAGAGCCTATTGACGGAAAAGGACCGATAGAGGCCACAGAGTTTAGATTTGTTGAAGAAAAAGCTCCTGGCATAATGGCAAGAAAATCTGTTCATGAACCGTTACAAACCGGTATCAAGGCGATCGACGCTCTAGTTCCAATCGGTAGAGGACAAAGGGAGCTTATTATCGGCGACAGACAAACAGGTAAAACAACTGTTGCCATAGATACTATTATTAACCAAAAAGGACAAGATGTTATCTGTATCTATGTAGCAATAGGTCAAAAGCAGTCAACTGTAGCCCAAGTTGTCAGAAAACTAGAAGAACATGGCGCAATGGATTATACTATCGTCGTTAACGCTTCGGCCTCCGACTCTTCAACTTTACAGTTTTTGGCGCCGTATACCGGAGTAACAATCGGCGAATATTTTAGAGATAACGGAAGACATGCATTGATTATTTATGACGATCTATCTAAACATGCTGTTGCGTATAGAGAGATGAGTTTGATTTTAAGAAGACCTCCTGGTAGGGAAGCATATCCTGGAGATGTTTTTTATATTCACTCTAGACTTCTTGAGAGAGCCGCTAAATTAAGCGATGATTTAGGCGCTGGTAGTTTGACGGCTCTACCTATAATCGAGACTCAAGCTGGAGACGTTTCGGCATATATTCCAACTAACGTTATCTCAATTACGGATGGTCAGATTTTCTTGGAGTCCGATCTGTTCAATGCTGGTATTAGACCTGCTATTAACGTTGGTATTTCGGTTTCAAGAGTTGGCGGCGCCGCTCAGATAAAAGCAATGAAGCAGGTATCGGGAACTTTGAGATTGGACCTTGCGCAGTATAGAGAACTTCAAGCTTTCGCCCAGTTTGCATCGGATTTGGATGAAGCGAGTAGAAAACAGCTTGAGCGCGGGCAAAGAATGGTTGAAGTACTTAAGCAGCCGCCTTATTCTCCTCTTGCGGTTGAAAAACAGATACTCATCATATATGCCGGCGCAAACGGTTTTCTAGACGATATTCCTGTAGAAAAAGTAACCAAATTTGAATCTGAATTGTATCCTTTTGTAGAGGCTAAATATCCTCAGATTTTTGAGCAGATTAGAACGAAAAAAGCTCTTGACGATGAGTTAAAAGAGTTGATGAATAAGGCGATAGAAGAGTTCAAGGCTACATTTAGCGCCGAATAAGGATACAAAATGGCAAACTTAAAAGATATAAAAAGAAAAATTACAAGTGTTAAAAATACTCAAAAAACCACTAGAGCGATGAAGCTAGTTTCAACTGCGAAACTAAGAAGAACCGAGGAACTAGCAAAACGCTCTAGAGCGTTTGCTAACGCCATAAACGACACATTAGCTGAGATTAGTTACTCTATACATAAATATAAAGTTGGCGGAATACAGGGAAGATATTTTGAAGATATAGAGCTTCCCGCGGTAATCGACATTATTTTTATAACAGCTGACAAAGGTTTATGCGGCGGATTTAACTATCAGACGATAAAAGCCGTTAAAAATTTGATAGACGAGTATGAAAATAAAAAAGTAAAGATTAGGTTAAGAGCTATAGGGAAAAAAGGTATCGAGTATTTCCAGTTTCAAGGAGTAGAACTTCACGATAAAGTGGTAGGGCTTAGCGCTTCGCCGGATTATAAACAGGCGGCCGATTTTATCTCTGTTTCGGTTGAGGCGTTTTTAAAGGGAGAAACAGACGGCATTATACTTGTTCATAACGGATATAAAACAATGATTGCGCAAGAGCTGAAAGTTGATCACATTCTGCCTATAGATATCTCAAAAATCGAGATGAAAGAGTCAAACTCCATGATGGAGCTTGAGCCGGAAGATGGAGAAAAAGTTCTTGAATCTTTAATTAAAAAATATCTAGAGTATAACATGTATTACTCTTTGATTGACTCTTTGGCAGCTGAACACAGCGCTAGAATGCAGGCTATGGACGCTGCGACCAATAACGCTAAAGAGATGGTCGAGCAGTTGACTATCTCATACAACAAAGCGAGACAAGAATCTATTACTACCGAGCTGATAGAGATAATCAGCGGTATGGAAGCAATGAAATAAGAAATCTAAGGAGATATGAATGTCTGAAATGAAAGGAAAAATCGTTCAGGTTATGGGACCGGTTGTCGATGTTGATTTTGAATCATATCTACCGGCAATAAACGAAGCGTTAAACGTTACCTTTAATGTAGAAGGCGAAGAAAAAAAATTGGTATTGGAAGTTGCCGCACACTTAGGCGATAATAGAGTTAGAACTATCGCTATGGATATGACCGAAGGTCTTGTTAGAGGACTTGAGGTAGAAGCGACAGGAGGACCAATCAAAGTTCCCGTGGGAGAAGAGGTTCTTGGTAGGATATTCAATGTTATTGGAGACACAATAGACGAGGGAGAACCTCTAAAAGCTAAAACTTACTGGTCTATTCACAGAAGCGCACCCGCTTTTGAAGATCAAAGCACAAAGCAAGAGATTTTTGAAACGGGCATAAAAGTTGTCGATCTGCTCGCTCCATACGCAAAAGGTGGTAAAGTAGGTCTGTTTGGCGGCGCCGGTGTTGGTAAGACAGTTATTATAATGGAGCTTATTCACAACGTTGCGTTTAAACATTCAGGATATTCAGTTTTTGCCGGCGTCGGCGAAAGAACTAGAGAGGGAAACGACCTTTATAACGAAATGAAAGAATCAAACGTTTTAGATAAAGTTGCCCTTTGCTACGGACAGATGAACGAGCCTCCGGGCGCTAGAAACAGAATCGCACTTACTGGTCTTACTATGGCCGAATATTTTAGAGACGAGATGGGGCTTGACGTTTTGATGTTTATCGACAATATATTTAGATTTGCTCAGGCAGGCGCCGAAATGTCAGCTCTATTAGGACGTATACCATCTGCTGTTGGTTATCAGCCTACGCTTGCTAGCGAGATGGGTAGATTGCAAGAGAGAATCACATCGACTAAAAAAGGTTCTATTACTTCCGTACAGGCTGTTTACGTTCCTGCGGACGATTTGACAGACCCTGCGCCGGCATCAGTTTTCGCGCACCTAGACGCGACTACAGTACTTAACAGAAGAATTGCGGAAAAAGGAATTTATCCTGCGGTTGACCCGTTAGACTCAACTTCTAGAATGCTTGATCCAAATATTATCGGCGAAGAGCACTATAAAGTCGCTCGCGGTGTACAGGCAGTTCTTCAAAAATATAAAGACCTTCAAGATATTATAGCTATTTTGGGTATGGATGAACTTAGCGAAGAGGATAAACTGATAGTTGAAAGAGCAAGAAAGATTGAGAGATTCCTATCTCAGCCATTCTTCGTTGCTGAAGTATTTACGGGAGCTCCTGGAAAATACGTTACTTTAGAAGAGACTATTGAAGGATTCAAGGGTCTTTTAGAAGGTAAATATGACGATATTCCTGAGAATGCGTTTTATATGGTAGGAAATATTGACGAAGCTCTTGAAAAAGCTGAAAAATTAAAAGCAAAATCTTAAGCAAAGCGATTGCTTTGCTTTCATAAAGGATTTTAATGGAAACATTAAAATTAGAAATCGTCACTCCTCAGGGTTTAATCTTTGACGGTGACGTAAAAAACGTAACTTTTCCAGGTGAAGAGGGCGAGTTTGGCGTATTGCCAAGACACGCTTCACTACTTTCTCTTTTAAAGCCAGGAGTTATAGAGTTTGAAAAAGCTGACGGTAAAAAAGAGTCTATTGTTATAAATTGGGGTCACGTAAAGGTTGACGAAAATAAAGCCACGGTATTAGTGGATAGCGCCGTAGCGTTAGCCGGCGATACTGAGAGTGAAATAGCAAAAGCTTTAGAAGAGGCAAAAGAGCTAGTTGAAAAAGCTAGTGAAAATAAAGCGGCTTTAGCTACTGTAGAAGCGAGAATTGAAAAAGCGGCTAAGAACCTTTAATGAATACTATAGACGTATTTTTAGATTATCTATCTAGAAGTAGCGCTATTACGATAGCAGTTCTTGTTCTGCTATCGTTATATTTTGTTATTATTAACTGGGTATTTATATATAGGTTTTTTTCATTGAAAAAATGGATAAAGTATGAAGAGTTATCTTTAAAATCGTTAATGATGGGCGCAAAGAAACCATCGCCCGATTCGGTTCTTACAAAATGTTTTAAAGAGATAGGCAAAGAGGGTAAAGAACTTGCCGATTTTTGCAAGTTTGCCGCTACAAAAGAGGCTACTAAAGGTCTCACCTTTTTATCGGTAGCCGCCTCGACATCTCCTTTTATTGGACTATTCGGTACGGTTATATCTATATTGGAAGCTTTTTCTATGCTTGGCAGTTCAAAAGCGTCTATAGGTGTGATAGCTCCTGCTATAGGCGAAGCTTTAGTCGCAACTGCGGCAGGCATTTTTGTCGCAATTTTTGCTTATTCGTACCATCTATTTTTAAAAAGAAAAGGTTTTGAGCTAATCTCTTATATACAGATGCAAAGCGATCTATTACTTTCAAAGTAGGCAATATGTTTAACTGGGAAGAGAAACCGGATTTAAATATTACTCCGTTAGTTGATGTTATGTTAGTATTGCTTGCTATATTGATGGTCACGACTCCAGCGCTAATATATGAAGAGCTTATCGAACTTCCTAAAGGCTCCAAAACCAAGGTTCTTCAAAAAAGCGACTCCTTAGAGATCAGAATAGATAAAAAAAAGATAATTTATCTTAAGAAAGATAGGTTCAATTTCAACAATTTTCCAGATAATTTTATATTAATATCTTCAAAATATGATAAAAAATCTCCCGTTTATATCAGAGCGGACAAATCTTTGTCTTACGGTGACGTTATGTTCGTTTTAAAAACCGTGAAAGAAGCTGGCTTTGCTAAGGTCTCTTTGGTAACAGATGGATAACAAAAAGCTTTTTTTAGTATCAGGCGCCGTATCTATTGCAATATACATCGTCGTTATTTTGGCAGTATTGGCGTATTTTCTAAAAACTCAAGAAACGTTAAAAAAATTCACTATTAAACAAAAAAGCGTAGAGGTATCACTTGTAGAGGCGCCAAAACTCAAAAAGATTCACAAAGAGAAAAAAAATAATATAAAAAAGAGTGAAAAACCGGCAAAAAAAAGAAAACAAAAAATAAAAAAAAAGGTCGGTTCTTATACTCCTAAAGAGGAAGTTGATATCGCAAAACTTTTTTCCTCTGTCAAAACGCCAAACAAGAGTAAAAAAAAGATAGAAAAAACCACCAAAAAAAGCGCTACTCCGCCTAGTAGGTTTAGGGGTCAAAGTATTAGAAAAACTGAATCCGCGCAAGAGATATTAAAAAAAATGAACATCAAAGACGTTAGCCGCGTTTTAGCAAAATCCAATATTGAAGCCGTAAATGGCGAAGATGATCCTTATTTGTCCAAAATATATGAAATATTGTATAAATATTGGCTTCCTTCTCAAGAGAGCGCAGGCAATAGAGCAAAAGTAAGGATAAAGATCGATTCTAAGGGAAATTTTGATTATAATGTTTTATTTTTTTCAAGTAGTAAAACTTTTAACAAAGAATTGGTAGAATATCTAGAATATTTGAAAACTAAAAAATTCCCTCCTCCAAAAGAGGGAAGAAAAGAGATAACCGTATATTTTGAAGCAAAAGAGTAAAATTAATATATAATACATTTATTTGACTTATTGATAAATTAAATCCATATTAACCATATAGAAAGGTGAAAAATGAGAAGTGTCTTACTGCTGATATTTTTTTCCGTAGCGCTTTTTTCAAAAGATTTGACTATGGAAATAATCAAGGAGGTGGAAAAAAAACCACTTATAAGCGTCGAAGACGCGTCGGCTGCATTTAGCGATTCGTTAAACAAAAAGTTTTTCAAACTTTTAGTGGCAGACTTGAAAGTGACTTCTCATTTTAATGTGGATGAGAGATATAGCTCCGCTATTTTTGATACATCTTTTGATTTTACTAAATACCCAAATAACGATTTGATAGTTAGATTTGAGTTGACTTTTGATGATTTTGGCAATTTATTGTCTAGAGTCAAGCTTTTTAATATTAAAACTTCAGAGATAGCTTTTCAGAAAACGTATAAAATCAACGATATCAAGAGATATCCATTTTTAGCGCATAAAATAGCTTGCGATATCAATGATTATATAGGCGCTCCGCCGGTTGATTGGATGAGAAGATTTGTGATCTTTTCTAGATATACTTCCGCTAAAAATGCTGAAATTGTTGTGAGCGACTATACATTAACGTATCAAAAAACAGTTATTAAGGGCGGACTAAACGTCTTTCCTAAATGGGGCGATAAAAACCAAAGAACTTTTTATTATACCTCTTACGAAAGAAAGCCGACTCTATACAGAGTAAATCTATATACAGGCGAAAGAAAGAAAATTCTCTCAAGTGAAGGTATGATGGTGTGCTCAGACGTTAGTAAAGACGGGAAAAAACTTCTTGTTACTATGGCGCCCAACTATCAGCCCGATATTTATGTTTACGATTTGAAAACGAAAAGATTAAAAAGAGTGACAAGATATCCTGGGATTGATGTTAACGGAAATTTTATAGAAAACGACAAAAGAGTTGTTTTTATATCCGATAGGTTGGGATATCCAAATATATTTGCAAAATCGATAGAGTCAAGCGCCGTTGAAAGACTTGTTTATCATGGAAAAAACCACAGTTCTTGCTCGGCGTTTGGACACTATATCGTATATTCAAGTAGGGAAACGGACAATGAGTTTGGAAAAAATGTTTTTAATCTATATTTGATTTCGACTAAAAGCGATTATATAAGAAGATTAACGGCTACCGGCGTCAATCAGTTTCCTAGATTTTCCGTAGATGGTGAAACGATACTTTACATAAAACATCTTAAAAATCAAAGCGCACTAGGTATAATTAGGCTAAACTATAATAAAAGTTATCTCTATCCTTTAAAAGTTGGTAAAATACAATCAATAGATTGGTAAAGATGGTAGAGGTGTACTTAAGAAAAATATTGGTAAAATAAAAAAAAGTTTTAAAGAAGGAGAAATAATGAGAAATAGTTTAATGATCGGTTTATTTGCGGCCGCGTTGATTTTTGGAGGATGTGCAAAAAAAAGCGTTGAGTTAGAAACCCCTACAGAGCAGACTCAGCAGGTTGAAGAAGAGCAGGCTACTACTGTAACTGAAGGAGAAGGTATTTCAGAAGTGTCTCCGGAGAGCGGGACTATAGAGAGTTTAAGTGAGCAAGAGAAAAAAATACAGAAGATGAAAGTTATTGAATCTGAAGCTAAAAAGATATATTTTGATTTTGATAAATACAACATAAGAGCTGATCAAGTTGAAAATGTTGATTTTGACGCAAAACTATTTAGCCGTGACGATGCTAAGGAGTTTAAGATAAGAGTTGAAGGAAATTGTGACGAATGGGGAACCGACGAATACAATTATGCCTTAGGTCTTAAAAGAGCAAAATCCGTTAGAGATGCTCTTGTTGCTAGAGGAATTGAAAAAGATAGAATGACATTGATCAGTTACGGAGAAAGCAATCCCGTATGTACGGAGCATAACAAAGAGTGCTGGCAAAAAAACAGAAGAGTTGAATTTACGCTTTTGCCTTAATTAAAATGAGGGAAGAAAATGAAAAAAAGCATCTCCATATCACTTCTTTTTTCCCTCTCTCTTTTTGCTAACGAGCCATCCGCTTTTGAAGCAGGAAATTTAGATAGTCCTAATCCTTACGGTCTAACTACTTCCGAAAAATATATACTTCAAAACAAAAAAGAGATTGATAGACTTAAAAAAGAGAGCATCGTATATTTTTCAAAGATACAAGAATTGGAAGAGAAAGTTGAAGGATTGAGAAGTATAGTTGAAGGCGTTGATAAAAATCTAAACGATCTAAGATTGAAGTTTGAAAAGCTGCTTAAAGATAAAGAGTCGTCTAAAAATGAACTTCAAAACGAGATAAAGAGTTTAAATGAGGATTTAAACAAAACAGTAACTCTACAAAAAGAGAATTTTGAGCAGATAAAGAGCGTATTAAAAGAGTTAACCTCTTTAATAGACAACATTAATAACTCATATGTTAGCAAAGAAGAGTTTAAAAAAGAGATGGAGGGTATATACTCGTATATAGATAAAAAAATAACCTCTATAAAAAAACTTCAACAAAAAAAATCTTTGATGTCCAAAAGCGGAGCCTACGTATTTAAAGAGGCCAAGAGGCTTTTTAGGGAAAAAAAGTATGACTTAGCTAAAGAGTATTTTGAGGTTTCTATAAAAAAACATTACAAACCCGCTACCTCTTCTTACTATATCGGAGAGATTTGCTTTTATCAAAAGAGGTATGATTGCGCTGTGCGATATTATAAAAAAAGCGCTTCACTCTATTCAAAGTCTTCGTTTATGCCTACTTTGATGCTTCATACAGCAGTATCTTTAGAGAAGTTGGGAGAAAAAAAGCAAGCTAAAATTTTTTATGAAAATTTGATTAAAAAGTTTCCTAAAACCAAAGCCGCAAAAATTGCGAAAAATAATTTAAAAAAATTGCGATAAAAGTCTAAAATATTAAATTAATTTTATTGAAAGAAATTTTTGATAAAATCTAAAGTCTAAACTAAAGAAAAGAAAGGTTACGAATGGCAATTGCAGACAACAAAGTCGTATCTATGGAGTATGAAGTAAGAGATGCGGCAACGAACGAGATAATAGACTCAAACAGAGGACAAAAACCTTTACAGTTTATTACCGGAAAGGGACAAATCATTCCAGGTCTTGAGAGCAAGATCAAAGAGATGAACGAAAACGAAGAGGCAGACGTGTTAGTTAAAGCGGAAGATGCTTACGGACAAAAAGATGAAAATGCGGTACAAACTCTTCCGATAGAACAGTTTGCAGGGATAGATTTGCAAGAAGGAATGACTCTTTACGGTCAGGGTGAAAACGGAGAAACAGTTCAAGTTACAGTAAAATCTTTTAACGACAAAGAGGTTGTAATAGATTTTAATCATCCATTAGCTGGAAAAGATCTTCTTTTTACAGTAAAAATTATCGGTGTTAGAGAAGCGACTCCTGAAGAGGCGATGACCGGACAGGTTATCGATCCTAATGAGTCTTGCGGATGTGGCACAGGTGGCTGTTGCTAATTTTATAGCTTATTCGAGAGCTTCGAAAGAGGCTCTCAAATCTGCCAATATCTTAAAAAGTTTAAATATCAATGTCTTGATAGAAGGGCCTAAAGGCTCAGGTAAAGAGACATTAGCCAGATATATCTCTCCGGAAGCTTCGATAATAAAAAAAGATTTAAATGAAATTGACAAAATAAGTGAAAAAAGTAGCGATATTATAATATTAAATATCGATCAGTGTAAAAATCTCCATTTCTTAGACTCTATCTCAAAAAAAAGCAAAATTATCGCCACATCAAATCAAACGACAAAAAGCGAGATTATTGATCGAATTTTTCCTATAAAAATCTATCTGCCGCCTTTGAGTGAAAGAAAAGAGGATATTCTGCCTTTGGCGAAAAAGTTTTTGCAAGAGGCTCAAGAGGTGTTTTCTGAAGAGATAGAAATGGATTTAACTTCTGTCGAGTTTGATTTGAGCGAAAACGGAGATTCGATTAAGAAATCTATTTTTTTCAACTATTTTATTAAAAATATCGAAGACAATCAGATCATGGAGTGTATAGAAAAATTTCTTTTTGATAAAATCGGAACGAAAAACGACTATAAAGAGTTTTTATATCTTTACGAGCTTCCTTTGATCAAAGCCGGCTTTAAAAAATTTAAAAGTCAGCTAAAAATGGCTCAAATGTTCGGGTTAAACAGAAACACCCTTAGAAAAAAGATTAAAGATTATGAGGAGAAGTTATGAAAAATGTTGTTTTTCTATTTCCGGGACAGGGAAGCCAAAGTTTCGGAATGGGAAAAGATTTTTACGAAAATAGTGAAATAGCCAAAGATTTGATTGAAGAGTCAAGCGATAGACTAAAAATAGATTTTAAAAAGTTGATGTTTGAAGAGAACGATAAACTATCTCAAACAGAGTTTACCCAGCCGGCGATACTGCTAGTTAGTTTGATCGCTCAAAAGATTTTCTCTTCTTTTGTTGAGATAAAGCCTAAATACTCTTTAGGTCACTCTTTGGGAGAGTTTAGCGCATTAGCGAGTGTAGACGCGCTTGATGTTTTAGACGCGGTTGAGCTTGTTCACAATAGAGGGAAATTTATGCAACAAGCTTCAAAAGGGATAGAGGCTGCAATGATGGCGGTTTTGGGTCTGGATGACGAAAAAGTTGAAGAGATTTGCAAAGAGGCAAGAGAAGAGGGAAAAAAGGTATGGCCGGCAAATTATAATAGTGAAGGTCAGATAGTATTAGCCGGTATAAAAGAGGATATAGTTTCAATAGAGCCTAAACTTAAAGAAGCCGGCTCTAGAAAAACAGTTCTTTTAAATATGTCGGTAGCTAGCCACTGTGTGTTGTTAGATAGTGCAAGAGCGCCTTTAAAAGAATATTTGGAAAGATTTTTAAAAGATAGCTTCATATCCCCCGT
>JALWIX010000113.1 GCA_027082175.1 Campylobacterales bacterium | reverse complement strand
CAAAAACAATTCTTGGCGTTAACGTATCTTCCCAAATGACTTTTTTATTATCGATAAGCGGAACTCTTGGAACAGCCATAAAAAACTTTTTTAGATAGCTTGTGTCACTTCCCATATAATCATAAAAATAGAATACCCCGTAATCTTTAGCAAAAAAGAGTCTGTTTTTCTTCTCGTCTTCAAAGAAAAATTTCCCGCTAAATCTGTCCATTCCCACTTTGATACTAAATTCATCTATTTTTTTATCATTTTTTAAAACTTCATAAAAATAGAGTGAATCTAAAACAAAACTAAATCTAATATCTAAAGATTTATCAGCGCTGAAACTGGATATTTTATCATTTTTTTTCGGTCTTTCGTAAAAAAAGAGTCTATCATTTTTACTAAATGCCACAAAATTAAAAGGAACAGTTTTTGATCCAAGATAAGAACTCTCTTGAACTTGGATATGAATATGTGGCTCGGGCGAATAACCGCTGTTACCACATAATGCAATAATCTGTCCCGCTTCGACGAAATCGCCTTTTTTAACGCGTAATGAATTTTGGGCTAAGTGAGATATCTCTACATAAACGCCGTTACTCGTCGATAATATTATATAGTTCCCCCAGTTATTGATATTATCCACTTCTCCTATCGGATTATCTTTATGAAAAGATACTGCTTCTATTACATACCCGCTAACAGGAGACAAAACAGGTTTTTTGAATGCGTAGTAATCCTCAAGATAGTTTCCACTATTTTTGTAGCTTTTACCTTCATCGTCTCTAATAACAAAATCGTAAGCGTATCTCCATCTACCTTGATGAGTCCATATATCGTCAAAAGCTTGATAGACGCTCCAAATACCGGAAAACGGCAAAAATATACTAACTTCATTTGATCTGAACCTAAAAAGACTCATAAGATAGTAGCTTAAACTATTTTCTGGAGTCCTTTTTATAACATACGCAAACTCTTTATATTTAACAAGACGCAATACGAACAAAAAACTTATTACTGTAAAATTAAAAGGCAAAGTAAAAACTGGTATTTTATAAAGCGTCCAAAAAATTGCAGTCGAGTCCACTAACAAAACTGAGATACCTACTCCCAGCATCGCCATCAAATAACTTCTAATGCCAGGTACCAAAAATATAGAGCCTAAAGCAATGGCAACCAAAATATAGTTAAATCCGTAGGGATTTAACAAAGAAGCGACAAACGAACCGCTTAACAACGAATGGATATAGACTCCAAAAAAGTATCCAGCAACTGCTAAAATTGCCATTATTCTAGAATGAAAAAGAATAAAAATAAAAAAGAGTACGCCAACCCAAAAGTTCGGTAAAAAAAGAATAGTCCCTATAGACTTAAAAAAAGAGTCAATCCAAACGGGAATATAAAAAGAGACGCTTAAAAGTTTAGAATGATTATAAAGAGTCTCTAAAAAAAGGTTTGAGTAATTAAGCGACGCCAAATAGACAATAGAGCTAACTATTGCAAAAGGAAGCGATAATATAGGAATGAGATAGATTGAAAAAAGAGTATGCAAAACTATGGTAACCAAAAAGGTTAAAACAGAAGCCACAGCTATTAAAAATACGGTTACCAATGAAAGTTTAAACAAAAAACCTATACTCATTCCTACTAACAAGGGATTATAGATATAAAATCCGCTTTCTAAAAATTCAGGGTCCATTCTGATATAGGCCGCAAAAATAAGAGCAAAAATCACTCCCAACAGACCGCTTATAGCTATGTTGGGATTTATAAACGTTACGATTAAAAGCAAAATACCTATTTTTTTATTTTCTATAAACAGAATTTCCGCATATGCGGCTAAAATAGAGTTGATATAAGATTTAAAACTTTTAAAACCCGCCATATCAATCAAAGATTTCCTCATTTAAGTTTTAGTTTTTCCGGTAAAATCTCTCTTTTTTCAATATCGCTTAAATCCTCTTTTTCTCTTATTATCTCGACATTTCCATCTTCTGTGACCATCAAAACCCTAGGTCTATATCTTATAAACTGCATCCACTGGGTAACGTTATAGGCTCCTACAGGAGAAATAACCAACTTGTCTCCTCTTTTTAATCTCGGAAGCAAAATTGATTCGTCTATAACGTCAATATTCATACAAAGAGGCCCGTTTATCATAGCAGGCTCACTTATACCGCTTACTTCTCTAGTCAATTCAATATTAAATTTATACCAAAAATATGTATATAAAAGATTTACGCCCGCATCTACAATGTAGCTTCTTCTTGAATCTGGCAAAGTTTTGCTAGCGACTACCGAAGTTACCAAATAACCGGCTTCGTCTATAAGGTGCCTTCCGGTTTCAAGATAGAGTTTAGGGTAGCTGTTTCCTTTTAGATTTTCATACAGCGCGCTAGTTATAGCCTCTGCGTAATCATCTATTGTCGGTACGACCACTTCAGGCGGCTGATAAATGCCTTTTAGATGATTTTTTGAGGCAAAACCTCCGCCAACATCTATATACTCTATCGTAAAACCAACCTTCTCTTCAACTTCGTTCATAAACCGAACCATCTTAGCAGTCTCTATTTTGTATGCGTTCGCGTCTAACATAAAAGTACCTATGTGAGCGTGAAGACCGGTAAGTCTAAGTTTTCCCCCGGCCCTTATACGTTTGACCGCATCCATCGCTTGACCGCTTTCGATATTGAATCCAAAGCGACTCCATTGCGGATAGATTCCCGTATCCATATTGAGTCTTATGGCTACCGGTATCTCTAGTCCAAGTTCATCCGCAACCTTTTCAAGATCGTTTATCTCATCAAAAGTATCTATATGTATCTTAGCTCCCTCTTTTGCCGCCGTAACTAAAGACTCATACGGCTTAAATGGCCCGTTATATATAATATCTTTACCATCGATACCCAACTCTCTTGCCTTTTCATACTCAAATTCGCTTACAACTTCTGCAATAGCTCCTTCTTGGTGAAAAACGGCACATACGGCTTTTAGATAATTGGTTTTATAACTCCATCCAAATTGAACATTGGGATATCTGCTGGAAAATGCCTCATAAGCTCTTCTATATTTCTCTCTAATCGCTTTTTCATCAAAAATAAACAGGGGAGAGCCAAATTTATCTACCATCTCATCGATATTTACTCCCCCTATCGTTTTTCTAATTTTCTGTTTTGGCATAGGAACGCCTGCTTTTGAGTGACTGCTCTCCACTTTTATTATGGTAGGCTTTTCGTAAGTTTTTTTAGCCATTACTCTCTCCTTTTGTGGCTAATTCACTAAGATTATTTATATCAGTAATAAGTTCGTACGTATATCTAACCATCATCTTGCCGCTTTTATAACTGCTTGTTGTACCAACATTTTTGCCAAACATAACGTCTAAAACTCTTTTTGGAAGATTTACTCCCACACCCGTAGCAAAATATACCCAAGCCGGAAATCTTGGATTTATCTCTATTAAAACGATATTCTCTTCATCTACTATACATTCAAGTTCAAAAGGCCCTTTCCATTTATATCTCTTAACAAAATCCTCCGCAACTTTTAGTAGCTTATCGTGTTTTATAGTCACGCCGTTCCATATTTTTCCAAGATGCGTAGTCGTCATCTTTTTTACCGCGACAAGTCCTAAAGAGCCTCCCTTACCGTCACCAGCTCCTACAACATTTAGTTCTTCTCCTTTTGCAACCTCTTGAACTAGTATAGGAAAACCCCACTCATTTGAAATTTCAGTAAAATAGTAAACGGCTTCAGGTAAAGATTTGACCTTATAGGCCTTATAGTAGTTTCCTTTTACTACGCAAGGAAATCCTATCTCGTTTACCGCCTCTTTTAACTGATCAATATTGAACACTTTTTTAGTTTTTGGATATAAGATTTCTAACTTTTCGCTAACTTTATCCAGATTCTCTTTACTTCTTAATTCAAATTGTTCAAGATTTGGCAAGAAAGTTTTTATACCTGCTCTATTTAACTCCTCTTGATATTTTATATATAATGGTAATTCCGCGTCTAATGTAGGAATAACGGCGTCAAGACCGTAACTCTCTTTGATATATAAAAGCCTATCAAATATAGGCTCCCAACCTTGAGATGGATAAGTTAAAATATAACTCTTATCTATAACAAAATCCATATAGTTTCCAGGGTCCTGCACATCGTAACTTAATCCTACGGTTTTTATGGAGGCATCGGCTTCTTTTAAACTTCTCGCCACACCAATACCGGGTCCTGGATTGTCTGTATCGTTTATTCCGCTAATAGCGACAATCATGATAAAAGTCCATAAAGTTTTAGTTTCTCTTTAAAATCCAATACATCGTTAAAAGCCTCCTCTTCCGTAACTTCATACTCTTTAGAGAGTTTTTTTGCTATCTCTTTTTCATCTATTCCTTTTGCTAAATCTTCTATAATCTCCCTAGCTGTATCGTTGAGTGTAAACGTCTCTCCCGTTGTCGGATCGAACGCAAACCCGTTTTTGTTTATAGCTAAATTCTCTATCCTCATTTTCCCTCCTTTTTGCGAGAGAATAATAGCAATATATAGTTAATATAATGTTAACTATTTATAAAACCTAAACATAAAAACAGTCCCAAAATTTTTTTTAGATTCGACTTTTATATCTATCTCCATAGCTTCGCAAAGAGTTTTTACAATGTGAAGCCCTATACCTTTGCCTTCTTGATGTTCCTTATAGTGCCTATCAAATATTTTATCAATATTTTCTATCCCTATACCGCTATCTTTGATAAAAAGAGTATCTTTTTTTATCCAAATCTTTACATAGCCGCCTTTTTTGTTATATTTGCAAGCATTATCTAAAACGTTTACTAGAATCTGCTTTAACGCTCCTTCATGACTTTTAACGACAAAATTTTTACACTCGATTTTTACTCTTATATCGTTATATTTTGTTTTTATAATCTCAACCGTGTCTTTAACTATTTCGCAAAGGTTTAACTCCTCCTTCTTGAAAGTTTTCTCCTCCAATAAAATATTGAGATTTTTATAAAGGTCTGTTATCTCATTAATACTTTTTTCTATCCTAAGAAGCTCCCTTTTATCTTTACACTCATTATAACTTTTAAGCAATTTTAGATTTAAAAGTATGGAAGTTACAGGAGTATTTAAATCATGAATCAAATCTTTTATAAAAAAATTTAGTCTCTCAATGGTTTCTTGTAAAGGTTTTATGGCCATTTTAGCGAGAAAAAAACTTATTATTCCAAAAAAAACAAGCAAAAAGGTTTGAAAAAATAAAATCTTATATATAAGCTCTTTTTGACGAGTTAAAAAATCTTTATTCTCTTTTTTTATAACTATAAAACCTTGTTGAAATCTATTCGGAACAATCTTTTCTATACAACAATCGGTTATTTTGAGATTTTGAGGATTGAAGCTTTTAGGCGTCTTGTCTAATAATTTATATGAATATCCCTCTTTTTTATACTTAAATCCTGTTATTTTTAACATCCTTGCATATAATATGAGTGAAAACTGCTCTTTTGATAAAAGAACCTGTCTTTGCTCTTTATAATAAAAATACCCCGCGCTCAGTATTAAAAGAGATACAGAAGCAAAATAGATTGTAAAAAATTTCCAAAAAACTCTTTTTTCATATCTTTTCAACTCTCACCCTCCAATATATATCCTACTTTTCTAATATTTTTTATATTGAGTCCAAGTTTTCTTAGCTTATTTATATGAACTCTAAGCGCAAGTTCACTAACCTCTTCATCTTCGGATATCTCCCATATTATTTCATCTTTTGGCAAAGTTTTGCCTATATTTTTTAAAAATAGTTTTAAAAGCCTCATCTGAACAGGAGGAAGATGTATCCTCTCTCCGTCAATACTTATTTCATCTCTTTCAAAATTGTATGAAAGATTTTTATATTTTATACACTCTTTTTTGCTGGAAAATCTCTTTTTTAACAAAGCTTTTATCCTTACAAGCAATTCATCAAAATCGAAAGGCTTTTTTATATAGTCGTCAGCGCCTATCTCAAAACCTGTTGAAAGAGAGTTTATGTCGGTCATTGCGGTTATAAAAATCGTAGGAGTCTCATACCCGGCATCCCTCAAACTTTTTAAAAGCTCAAATCCGTCTACAAAAGGAACTTTAACATCAAAAAGCCATAGATCAAATTTTTTGACAAACGTAGCGTCTAACGCACTTTTTCCATCTCTTACCCAAACTACCTCAAATCCATTTTTATCTAGAAGCTCTTTTAGCGTTTCCCCTAAAGTAACGTCATCTTCCACAAGCAAAATTTTCATAATAGCTCCAGTTCGTTTTATGATATCATTTTCTATATTATTTCATCTTGTTAACAATTATCTGCTTAAAAAGGTAAAAAATGAAAATATTAGTCGCTATTTCAGGCGCAAGCGGAGTAAATCTAGGATTAAAAACATACGATAAAATTCCTAAAAATCACGAAAAATATCTAATAGTAAATGAAAATGCCGATATTGTATCTTTAAAAGAGAGAGGATACAATATCTTTGAAAATAAAGAGATATGGGAAGGACCTGCAAGCGGAAGTTTTGGAGTAGACGCTATGATGGTAGTTCCATGTTCTATGAATACATTAGCAAAAATAGCCGTAGGCATATCGGACAATCTAACCACAAGAGCTGCAAGCGTTATGATAAAAGAGAAAAAAAAACTGCTTTTAGCCCCGAGAGAGCTCCCCTTTAGCCCAATCGCTCTTGAAAATATGCATAAACTCTCTCTTTTAAATGTTATAATTGCACCTCCAGTTTTGGGATATTATAGTCAACAAAAATGTCTTGAAGAGATGGAAGATTTTATAATAGGAAAATGGTTCGATCTTTTAGGCATAGAAAATTCACTATACAAAAGATGGGGAAAAAATGAATAGAGTGATATATCCTGGTACTTTTGATCCCTTAACCAACGGTCATCTCGATATCATAAAAAGAGCGGCAAAACTTTTTGACATAGTTATCGTTGCCGTAGCTGAATCAAAAGAGAAAAAACCTATGTTTAATCTTCAAAAAAGAGTCGAGTTAGCTAAAAAAGCTGTGCACAATCTAAAAAACGTAAAAGTTATATCTTTTGACTCCCTTTTAGTAGATCTTTGTGAAAAAGAAGGTGCAAACGTAATAATTAGAGGATTAAGAGCCGTAAGCGATTTTGAGTACGAACTGCAAATGGGATATGCCAATCGATCTCTAAAAGAAGACTTAGAAACCATATACCTTATGCCAAATCTTAAAAATGCTTTTGTAAGTTCATCGGTAGTCAGAACTATCTTACAATTTGGAGGTAACGTTAGCCATCTAGTGCCTAAAGAGATTGTTGAAGATTTGAGTAATCAGTAATAAGTAAGCAGTAATCAGTGATGAGTGATCAGTGAGCAGTAAACTCGTCACTCGTAACTGATTACTCATTACTAACTTTGGAGAAAAAATGTATGTCATTTTAGAAGGAATTGATAGAGTCGGGAAAAGCACGCAAATTGAGCTTTTAAAAAAAGAGTTTAAAGATGCAATCTTTACAAAAGAGCCAGGCGGAACAGAATTTGGCAAAAAAATAAGAGAAATTGTGCTATATGAAAAAGAGATAAGCCCAATTGCTGAGATTTTTCTTTTTTTGGCTGATAGAAACGAGCATATGCAAAAAGTTATAAAACCAAAAATTGACAAACTAGTAATTAGTGATAGAGGTTTTGTCTCCGGTATCGCATACGCTAAAGTAAAATCAAATCTAAGTATTGAAAAACTTTTAAAGCTCAATCTTACGGCGATGGAAAATATAGTGCCAGATAAAATCATACTAATCAAAATAGATGAGTCTGAATTAAAAAAAAGAATGCATATCCAAGAGTTGGATTCTATAGAAAAAAGAGGAGTCGAATACCTTTTAAAAGTACAAGAAATTATGGAAGAGACTATAAAAAAACTCTCTATTCAATATCTTATTATCGACGCTAAATTGGATATAGAGGAAATAAATGAAAAAATCGTAGATTTCATTAAAAAGGTTTAATATGGCAATAAAAGCTTTAAGAGGAATGAAAGATATACTCCCTCCGCTTAGTGAAAAATATCTATATTTTCTACACAACGCAAGCCGCCTTGCGGAAAATTTCGGATTTAAATATATTGAAACGCCTATTTTAGAAGAGACGGCATTGTTTAAAAGGAGTGTTGGAGAGTCAAGCGATATAGTAGGTAAAGAGATGTACCAGTTTATCGATAAAGGCGGCAACGATGTGTGTCTTAGACCAGAAGGTACCGCTGGTGTTGTAAGAAGTTTCATAGAAAATAAACTCGATCGCCAAGAGGGAAATTTTAGATTTTTTTACTACGGTCCAATGTTTAGATACGAAAGACCTCAAAAAGGAAGATTTAGAGAGTTTCATCAGTTTGGATGCGAAAGTTTCGGTGAACAAAGCGTATTTGAAGACGCAAATATGATAATGCTTATAAAAGAGATTTTGGAATTTTTCAATATAGATTATACTCTTAAAATAAACTCACTGGGATGCCCTAAATGTATGCCTAAATATAGAGCAAAACTGATAGAGTTTTTAGAAAAAGTGGAGGCTCAAATCTGCGAAGATTGCGTAAGAAGAAAAGCGACTAATCCTATAAGGGTGCTAGATTGCAAAATCGACGCTTGCAAAGAAGTATATGTAGATGCTCCAAAACTTCTAGAAAATCTTTGTGATGAGTGCAAAAGCGACTTCTCAACTTTACAAGAACTTTTAAAAGCAAACAGAATCGATTTTGAGGTAGATATTTTCCTGGTTCGCGGGCTTGACTACTATACAAAAACTGCGTTTGAATTTGTAAGCGGCCATTTGGGAGCGCAAAATGCCATAGCGGGCGGAGGAAGATTTGATAAACTCGTGGAGTTTTTAGGCGGTAAACCTACTCCGGCTATTGGGTTTGCCATAGGCGTGGAAAGGATTTTGGATCTAATAGAGCCTCCAAAAAAACAAAGAGAAGGGGTATATCTTGGAGTTATGTTAGAAGAAGCTTTACCGCTAGCCTTTGAAATTGCATCTAATCTTAGAAAAAAGATATTCGTAGAGTTTCCTTACAAGAAAAAGTCTCTAAAAGCCCACTTAAAAGGAGCCGATAAAACAAATACCAGATATGCCGCGATAATTGGGGAAGATGAATTTAAACAAAAAAGTATCTGGATAAAAGACCTGGAAAAGAAAAAAGAGGAGATAATAAATATCGAAGAATTTCTAAAAAGATTTGGAGACTGATATATGTTTGATTATGGAATAAAAATATGGTCAAACAACAATTTTATCATTGAAGATGGACTTGTAAAAGTCAATTACAAAACAAAACCTTCACTACTTGAGATCACCAAAAAAATACGTCAAACAGGTATCAGAGGGCCCCTTCTTTTAAGATTTCCGCACCTTATAAAAAAACAGATAGACACTCTATACAAAGAGTTCCACAGAGCTATGAAAGTTTTCAAATACCAAGGAAAATTTAACGCAGTTTTTCCTTTAAAAGTAAACCAGTTTCCAAACTTTGTAACCTCTTTAGTATCAATCGCAAAAGAGTATAACTACGGTTTAGAAGCCGGCAGTAAAGCCGAACTAATAATAGCAATGGCTTATAACAACAAAAACGCTCCTATTACGGTAAACGGCTTTAAAGATAAAGGAATGATTAACCTTGGCTTTATAGCGGCTAAAATGGGATTTGATATAACTTTAACGATTGAGGGGCTAAATGAACTTGAAACTATCTTAGAAGTGGCACAAGAACTTGGGGAGCCGATACCCAACATAGGACTTCGCATAAGACTGCATAGTTCAGGAATAGGCATTTGGGCGAAAAGCGGCGGAATCAACTCAAAATTCGGTCTTACTTCGACTGAACTCTTAGAAGCCGTTGAACTTTTAAAGGAAAATAATCTTTTAGATAGATTTAAAATGATACATTTTCACATAGGAAGCCAGATAAGCGAAATAGCTCCCGTAAAAAGAGCATTGAGAGAAGCTGGCAATATGTACGCCGAACTAAGAAAAATGGGGGCAAATAACTTAAAAGCCATCAATCTTGGTGGAGGCTTAGCCATCGAGTATTCGCAACATGAAAATTTTCATACTTTGAACTATACTATTACGGAATTTACAAATGATGTGGTTTTTTTACTAAAAGAGATAGCGGAACAAAAAGGGGTTATTCAGCCGGATATATATACGGAGTCCGGAAGATTCATAGCTGCCAATCACGCCGTATTGATAACACCTGTACTAGAACTCTTTAGTCAGGAATACACGGAAAAAGGTCTTAAACTCAAAAAAAACAACCCCCCTTTGGTTCAAGAGCTTTATGATCTATATAAAAGTATTAACAAAAAAAACGCCATCGAGTATCTTCATGACAGTTTAGATCACATGGAATCGCTTCTAACACTTTTTGATCTAGGTTATATAGATTTGCAAGATAGAAGCAATACTGAAATTTTGGTTCATTTAATCATAAAAAAAGCTATAGAGCTTATGAAAAACTCAAAATATCAAGAACTTAAAAGACTACAAGATAGAGTACAAGAAAGATATCTTTTAAATTTCTCTTTGTTTCAAAGTCTGCCAGATTTTTGGGGACTTAAACAGAGGTTTCCAGTTATGCCTTTAAACAATCTTGACGTTCAACCAACAAGAAGCGCATCTTTATGGGACATAACGTGTGACAGCGATGGAGAAATCGATTTTAATATCGACTACCCTTTATATCTTCACGATATTGATCTTAAAAAAGAGGAGTATTTTTTAGCCTTTTTCCTCGTAGGAGCTTATCAAGAAATCTTAGGAATGAAACATAATCTTTTTACACACCCTACTGAAGTTACGGTAGAGTTTAACGAAGAAGGATACACTCTTGAGAGGATCGTGGAAGCACAAAGCATTTTGGATATACTGTACGATTTAGATTATGATCTAAACGAGCTCCAAAGCAATCTTAAAACAAACCTAGCTAATTCCAAATTAATTGATGAAGAAGAGAAAGAGAAGATTTTCGAACTTTTAGCTCTTATATTAAATGAAAACAGTTATTTAAAAATGTCACCTAAAAAGGAAAATGAATGAAAAATATCTCATTATGGGAGATAATTAAAGAGGATTTTAACATAGCTTTTGAAAGAGACCCAGCTATAAAATCCAAATTTGAGCTTTTAACGAACTATCCTGGAGTTTGGGCGCTTTTTTGGTATAGAATAGCGAACAGACTCTATAAAAAAGGCTTTCACGTAATTGCTAGAATGATAATGGGTATAAATCAGATTTTTACCGGTATCGATATTCATCCAGCAGCGACAATTGGAAGAAGAGTTTTTATAGACCACGGCATAGGAGTCGTTATAGGTGAGACGGCTGAGATTGGAGATGATGTTTTAATCTATCAACAAGTAACTTTAGGAGGAGTAAGTCTCCATAAAGGCAAAAGACACCCTACTATAAAAAGCGGAACCGTAATAGGAGCGGGAGCTAAAGTTTTAGGAAATATAACTTTAGGCAAAAATGTCAAAATAGGAGCTAACTCAGTAGTTGTAAAAGACGTACCTGACGATTCTACGGCAGTTGGAATACCCGCGCGTGTTATCAAAAAAGGCTTTGACAAATCGATGTTAAGTCACAACAAACTTCCAGACATCGATAAAGAGATGTTTGAATATCTTATAAAGCGGGTTGCGCTTTTAGAGCACGCATTAATGACAGGAAATAAAGATATTTTAAAAGAAGAAGAAGAGCTTGAGCATATTTACGAAGCATTTATTAAATCGATGAAAGAATAATAGATAATTATAAAGAAAAAAAAGATAAAAAAAATCAAATACTCTGAAAATTACAAATCCTTCGTTCAATTTGTAATTTTTTAAAGGTCTCAGTTGTAAGTTTAGTTTATATAGTTCATTACATATCTACCCACGCCTTTTGATACGCTTATAGATGGTTTGGGTATATATTTGTATTTTTTTAAAACATTCGGTTATAATTTTAAAAAATCTAAAAAGGATTTTAAATGTTTTCTAAAAGAATAGAGTCTCTTTCAGAATCAATGACTATCGCGATTACATCGCTTGCTAGAGAGTTAAGGGCTAGCGGAAAAGACGTCCTTGGTTTCTCAGCCGGCGAACCCGATTTTGATACTCCAAAAGCTATAAAAGATGCGGCTATAAAGGCTATGGAAGAAGGATTCACAAAATATACGGCCGTTGAAGGCATTCCTGAACTTTTAGAAGCTATTAGCAATAAACTCAAAAGAGATAATAACTTAACATATTCAAAAAAGCAGATTATAGTCAGTAACGGCGCGAAGCAGTCGCTTTTTAACCTTTTTCAAACTTTAATCGATAAAGAAGACGAGGTGATTATACCCGCTCCATATTGGGTTACGTATCCCGAACTTGTAAAATACTCCGAAGGAGTGCCGATTTTTGTAGATACCACAGAAGAGAGCGGTTTTAAAATCACTCCCGAACAACTTAAAAAAGCCATTACTCCTAAAACAAAAATGCTAATCTTAACCACACCTTCAAATCCTACAGGAGCTGTTTACTCAAAAGAGGAACTAGAAGCTTTAGCCGAAGTTTTAAAAGGAACGGATATATATGTGGCAAGTGATGAGATGTACGAAAAACTAACTTACGAAGGAGAGTTTGTTTCAGCGGCTTCAATTAGCGAAGATATGTACAACAGAACTATTACAATAAACGGTCTGAGCAAATCAGCGGCAATGACGGGTTGGAGGTTCGGTTATCTTGCAGCGCCTAACGAAGAGATGGTAAAAGCTATGAAAAAACTTCAGTCTCAAAGTACATCAAATATCTGTTCTATAACACAAAAGGCCGCTATTCCAGGACTTGATGGAACTATAGATAAAGATATAGAATATATGAAAGAGCAATTTAAAAAAAGAAGAGACGAAGCTTGCGATATGTTCAATAGTATTGAAGGCTTAAGCGTAATCAAACCTGCCGGTGCGTTTTATCTTTTTGTAAACCATTCCGAAATTGAAAAAGAGTCTTTGAAGTTCGCAAAAAAGCTTTTAGAAAGCGAAGGAGTAGCGGTGGTTCCAGGCATAGGTTTTGGAAGTGAAGGATATTTTAGATTTAGTTTTGCAACTGATATTGAAACTATAAGAGAAGGCATTAACAGAATTAAAAGATTTGTTCAAAACTATCGATAATCTCTAAAGGGCTTACGCCCTTTTAGATTTTTTTGAAAATTTACTCGCCTCCAACTAATCCTTCATCAACATCGGGTTTTGTCTGTTCATTTGCGTAATTTTTTCCAAACTCCTTTTTAGCTAATTCTAAAGCGTCAATAAGTTCATCGATATTTTCATAAGGTATATGTACCTTCCATTCGGGTTCTACTGCATTACCGTTTAAAGATATTCCTATACTAACTACAGGCTCGCTTTTGGGGCCATAAGGCTCAGTTACGTGAGCGACACTTACAACTCCCTCTTTCGTCCCGTATAGATTGAAAATCTTTATCTCGCTATGCGTTTTTGCCATCTTTACCTCCTCAATATATTTTATTATATTTTAAAGTATATCAAAAAATTTAATCGTATAATAATTTTTATATAAAAAAAATCCTATTTCTGATAAAATAAAGGAAGAAAAAGAAGCGAAGGTTTGATATGAAAATAGGCAATTACCTTCAAACCGTACAATACTCTTATCCAAGCATATCTAAGATAGACGAAAAAGACGGCTATTCTTCAAAAAAAGATACAGCGGCAAAAAACACAAATGAACAACTTGAAACAAGTCGAATTATCTCGGAACTAAAAAATATAGATAGAAAAGTAAAATCCCACGAATCCGCACATATAGCGGCAGGCGGAGACGTAGTAAAGGGTAGCGCTACTTATAAATATACAAAAGGTCCAGACGGTCATCTATACGCAGTAGGTGGCGAAGTTCCCATTGATACTTCAAAAGAGAATAATCCTGAGGAAACCATAACAAAAATGGAGAAAGTAATTGCGGCAGCTTTGGCCCCGGCGGATCCTAGTCCCCAAGACTTGAAAGTCGCCGCTATAGCTTCGCAAAGAAAAAATGAGGCATTAGCCGAATATCAAAAATATCAACAAAACACTTCGCAAAAACACAATATATCTTTTTTTATATAATTCAACTCCTTGCTAAACCTCATAATAATTATCTATATTTGAGTCGAACAAGCTGTTTTATTAAGTTTCTCAATGCAATCTTTACAAAAAACAAAACCTTTTTTATCTGTCTCTTCGATAGAGTTTGAAAAATTCATAACACAAGGAATATTTAAACAATGTTCCAATCCTACAGTATGACCTATCTCGTGAATAGACTCTGTTAGGATTCTATTAAATAACAACGAATCGTTTTCAGGTAGATTATAAAACGAATTTTTAAGCCTTTTTGTGGATACTACACAGACACTATAAAAAGGCGAAGACATTCCAAAAACAAAATTTAGACCCGGTTCAAATAGATCCACCTCGCATATTCCAAGAATTATATCTTCTTCAAAATCCTTCTCCAATAGCAGTGTCTCCAAAAACTTTTCCGCTAAAAACTGCTTTCTTAGCGGATTGTATGCGGAATAAGGCAAAGGTATATCTCCTATATATTGTACCTCCATATTTAAAATTTCTTTAACTTTTTCGGTAAGTTTTTTAATAAAAGATATATTGCCAATAGAAAATGTTTTTATCAAAACTCTTCTATATCTACACATAACTTATCTACCTAAAAATTTCTAAAACCGGCCTCAACCGCTAAATTAAGTCTATTGATAGCTAAAACTCTATTTTGGTTTTGCATATCTCCTAGAAGCTTATCTATCTTTACAAAGTTTTGAATATAAAACTTCCCTCTAAAATTCATATTTTTTAAGATTATAGAGATATCTTCAACATCATTTTCGTTTAAAAGGTCGGTATGTACCGTAGTTCTTACTTCAAACTCTATGTTTGAATCGTTTAATATTCTCAAAGACTCTATCGTTTTATCAAAAAAATTAGTTTTTGTTATCTTTTCATACTTCTTCTTTGTAGCTTTTAGATCAAGAGCCACATAATCCAAAAGCCCTTCATCTAAAAGTTTTTTTAATATTTTCGGATTGCTTCCGTTAGTATCGAGTTTTATTTTATAACCCAAATCTTTAACGGCTTTACAGATATTCTCCAAATCTTTATGCAAAGTAGGTTCTCCGCCGCTTATGACAACTCCTTCTAAAACCCTTCGTCGTTTTTTCAAGAACTCTAAAATTTCAGAAAAGTTTTTTTCGTTTTTTCCAAATACAATATCAGGATTGTGACAATATGGACATCTCATATTGCATCCGGCAAGCCAGATTATACAAGACGGCCTGTCCGGAAAATCTAGCAGTGTGAAAGTGGTTAATCCATATACTTTTATACCGCTATCTTGCATTTTTCCTCTTTGAATTGTTTCCTCTCTCGGTGCTCGCCTTTTTTACCTATGTTAAAACTCTCAACAGGTCTATGATAACCCATAACTCTCGTATAAACCATACATTTTGTTCTTTTGTGCTTAAGTAATTCTAAAATCTCTTCTCTTCTCATTCTATCCTCCTTTTTGTATTGGTCTTTATCTTTAAGCTTTTTCATTTTCGTTATTTAAATACTCTTCTATCAACTCTTCGTCACATTTTGGGCAATACTCATGCTCGCCGTTAAGATAACCATGTTTAGGACACACTGAAAAAAGTGGCGTTACGGTTATGTAAGGTAATTTATAGTTTTCTATAACTGCGCGCACTAATCTTCTTGCGGCTTCCGCGGAGCTCACTTTTTCACTCATATAAAGGTGTAAAACCGTACCGCCCGTATATTTGCATTGCAACTCATCTTGCAACTCCAACGCTTCAAAAGGATCATCGGTATACCCAACCGGAATCTGCGAAGAGTTTGTATAGTAGATATTTTCCCCAAAACCGGCTTGGATGATATCAGGATATCTCTTTTTATCCTCTTTAGCAAATCTATATGTTGTCCCTTCGGCGGGAGTAGCCTCTAAATTGTAAAGATTTCCGGTCTCTTCTTGATAGATTCTCAACTTTTCTCTCATAAAATCTAAAACTTCCATCGCAAACTCTATACCTCTCTCATCCGTTATATCGTATGCGTCATCAGTAAAATTTCTAATCATTTCGTTCATTCCGTTCACGCCGATAGTTGAAAAATGGTTGTTGAAATTTGCAAGATATCTTTTAGTATATGGATAAAGTCCTCTTTCAAACATCTCGTTTACAAACTTTCTTTTTTTCTCTAACGTAGATTTTGCTATATCCATAAGCCTCTCAAGCTCTTGATAAAAGCCCTTTTTATCACCTTTAAATCTATATCCTAGTCTTGCCATATTGATAGTAACGACTCCTATGCTTCCCGTCATCTCAGCGCTTCCAAAAAGTCCATTTCCTCTTTTTAAAAGCTCTCTTAAATCTAATTGCAACCTACAACACATACTTCTTACCGCATTAGGCTTATAACTGTCAGGATTTGGCTTTTTCTCGCCGGTTTTTGGGTCTATTATATATTGACTTCCAATAAAATTTTGAAAATAACTACTTCCGATTTTAGCCGTATTTTCAAACAAAATATCGGTATTTTCCCCATACCAATCAAAATCTTCGGTGATGTTGACGGTAGGTATAGGGAAAGTAAAAGGCTGACCGGACTTGTCACCTTCGGTCATAACTTCGTAAAAAGCTCTATTGATGATGTTCATCTCTTTTTGAAAATGTTTATAAGTTAATGAAGTAAGGCTCTCTACTCCCCTCTCTTTCGCTTTTTTAAGAAGTTTTTCGTCATCTTTGACATCTTCGAAAAGATGGCGGTCATTTTTGGTTGGAATCTGCTCTTTAAGGTCATCTGGAACAGTCCAGTCGATAGTTATATTTGTAAAAGGACTCTGCCCCCAGCGTGCCGGTACGTTGAGATTATAAACAAAGCTTCTAATAGCCTCTTTTACCTCTTCATAAGGTAAATCGTCTTTAAAAACGTATGGGGCCAGATATGTATCAAAAGAACTAAATGCCTGAGCTCCTGCCCATTCGCTTTGCAAAATTCCCAAAAAGTTTGCCATCTGACCAAGAGCGGATCTAAAATGGTTTGGAGGCTTACTCTCTACCCTACCTCTTACTCCATTAAAACCCTCGTTCAAAAGAGCTCTCAAACTCCATCCTGCGCAATATCCGGTTAGACAGTCAAGATCATGTATATGGATATCGGCGTTTCTATGAGCGTATCCTTCTATTTTCGAATATACTTTATCAAGCCAAAAGTTGGCAATAATCTTCCCTGCTAAATTATTCACAAGACCTGCGTTTGAATATCCGGTATTGGCGTTTGCGTTGATTCTCCAATCGCTTTTGTTTATATACTCTTGCACACTATGAGTAGAGTTGATAAAAGTAGTATCGTCACTTAGGCCGGCAATATGTTCTCTTTGCATTTTATGTAAAAATCTGTAAGTTATAAATGATTTCATCACATCAAAATAGCCGGCACGGTAAAGCTCATACTCTATGATATCTTGTATCTCTTCGACTGCTTTGACAGTATCGAAAGATATTCTTATTAGAACGCTCTCAAATACTCTTTTGTCATAAGGCACTAACACGCTATCAAAAGCCGCTTTTATGGCGTCTTCTATTTTATATGCCTTAAATTCCTCGGTAGAACCGTCTCTTTTAATGATGATTTTTGGAAGGGGCAATCTCATAAATTTCTCCTTGAAGCCTTTAGAAGGTCTTTATACTTTCAAAAATATTGTAGCCAAACAAGATGATTTTCATGTGACACTACATCTTCTAAATAATTAGTTCCTCTTGAAAAACAGTTATTTCTTTTTAATTTTCATATAAAAGCCTGACTTTAAGCAAATACAAATAGATTAGTTTTATTTTTTCGCTTGTAAAGAGATAATTCGCAATAAACGAAAATTTTGTAAAAAAGCCATAATGTTAATAAAAAAGAAGTTATATCTAAATCTATATTGGAGGCGAAACTATATCTCTTTTTTTTCTATTATCTTCATTTCGTCAAATTCAACCTTTTCTATTCTTTCAAACTCGCTAGAGATTTTTTTAGTAGTTACGTGTATATCTTTTACATCTTTACTAACCGTATCGATATGTTTTGAGAGTTTCTCCCAGCGCTCTTTGTAGAGTTTGAAGTTTTTGGAGAGTTTTCTAAGCTCTTCTTGGATCTTTTTGGCTTGTTCTTGAGTTTTTACATCTCTAACTATAGCTTGAACTGTGGACAGAAGCGCCATCAAAGTTGTTGGGCTTGCTATCCAGATACTTTTTTGTCTAGCAAATTCGATTAAGTCCTGGTGATATGCGTTTATTTCGGCAAAAATCGCTTCGGCAGGTAAAAAGAGAATTGCCATCTCGGCTGTTTTTCCTTTTACTATATATTTTGACGCTATATCATTTATATGTTTTTTGAGGTTTTGTTTAAACTGGCTCTCATATCTCTTTTTATCCGCTTCGTTTTTGGCCTCTATCATATTGGAGTAGTTTTCAAGAGGAAACTTCGAATCTATAGCTATAAGTCCTACAGGTTCAGGAGCTTTGATAACCGCATCGGCAACAACCTTTTCATTCTCTTCAACTAAAGGATACTGAATATCGTAAAGTTCGCGATTTTCCCCGAAAATAGATTTTAATATAGAGTTTAGCTGAACTTCACCAAATATCCCTCTGCTCTTTTTGTCACTCAAAACATTTTGAAGACTAACAACCTCTCGTGATAGATTTTCAATATTTTTTTGGGCTTCTGCGATTTTGGCAATGCCGGTTATTATGTCTTTGAAAGTTTTATCGACATTTTCAAAACCTTCTTTTAATCTCTCATCTACCTTATTGCTGATTTTGTCTAGATTTTGAGTAACTTTTGAATTTAGCTCTTCAAAATTTATCTTTAAAGAGTTTGAAAGTTCATCTTTGAACTCTTTTTGAGAATTGAAAAAATCCAAAAACAGCTTTGAGTTTTTCTCTATGATCTCTTGTAAGATTAAGTTTGCTTTTTCAAAATTGGTTTTAAGAGACTCTTCAATATTTTGATTTAGTTTTAGAAAATCTTCATTTAGTTTTTCACTCTGAACAGTAAGAGCTTTTGAAAACTCATAAAAATGTTTTGAAAGTTTTGTTTCTATCTCATTTTTAAAATCGTTTGTACTTTTTTCTATATTTTTGAATAGCTCTATATTTTTAGCAATCTGCTCCTGATTATCTTTAGCATTTTGATATAGTTTTTCATCAATTTTTTCTATCTTTTGATGTAAAAACTCTCTTTGCTCTTCAAAATGTTTTGAGATTTTTTCATTTAACTCATAAAAATATTTTTCTAGCTCTTGAGATTTTGAGAGTTCTTTCTTTAAAACTAGAAGATAGATAAAAGCTCCCGCCGCAAAAATAGCGGCAGCTATCGAAAAAATGAAAGTTAGTTCCATTATGTATCCAAAAACTTCAAAATCTCTTCGTCTATTCTATCTTTTTCGATTATGCTATTATGAACGATAGGCTTATTAAAAAGCTCCTCTATAACAACAGGGATCATAATGCCTAATCTTTTAGCTATCTCTATCAAAGCCTCTAAGTCTCTATATTTTTTACTATCTTTGTTTAATGCGTTCAAAACTGTAGGGGCAAATTTAGTCCATTCCGCAGTTGAATAAGCTATATTTTTTATATCCTTATATTTTTCATACAGTTTTATAGTAGTTGCCGTATGAGGGTCCATCAGATAGTGCTTATCAAGAGCATACTCCCTTATATACTCTTTAATTTCCTCATCAGTTGTAAAATCCGCGTCAAAATCTGCCTGAAGCTCTTTTAGCTCTTCATTTGTAAGCTCATAATAGTAGTTTTTATTTAGACTATCCATAAGCTCTTTTGTTCTTTTGCTTCCAAACTTATCAAAAAGAACTCTCTCTACGTTTGAAGATTTTAGTATATCCATAGCCGGAGAAGTTGTCTTTTTTAGAAATTTTCCTCTTAAATCGTATCTACCCTCTTTTATCAACTCGGTTAAAACATTATTTTCGTTAGAAGCAATCAAAATCTTTTTAACCGGCAATCCCATCTTTTTAGCATAATATCCGCCAAGAGCATTTCCAAAATTACCGCTTGGAACTGTAAGATACACCTCCTCGCCTATCTTAATATCTCCCATTCTTACCAATTCTAAATAGCTGTGAAAATGATAAATTATTTGAAAAATTATTCGACCAAAATTTACAGAGTTTGCAGCAGATAGTTTTATACCTTTCTCTTTTAGTTTATTTTTAAAGTTTTGAGAGTTTAAAAGATTTTTTAAAGCGCTCTGGGCGTCATCAAAATCTCCAATTATTCCTATAACTTTTAGATTATCTGCGTCTTCTGTTACCATTTGAAGTCTTTGAACATCACTAGTACCGCCATCAGGATATAAACAAGCAACTTTTATATTTGGTTTATTTTTAAAAGTTTCAAGCGTTGCCGGTCCTGTATCGCCACTAGTTGCGGCTAAAATAAGATAGTTTTCTCCTCTTTTTTTTGCTAAAGCTGATAGGATGTAACCAAAAGGCTGTAACGCCATATCTTTAAAAGCTCTTGTTGGTCCGTGATATAGTTCGCTTATATATAGATTTTCTTCAACTTTTTTTACGGGCACAGGATTTTTAGGATCGTCGAATTTATCGTAAAGATTTAGAGCATCTTTGATAAGTTCATCTTCGATATCGATTTCAAATTTTTTTAGCATATAGTATGCCAACTCTTTGTAGCTACTGTTTAGATGTTTTTCAAAAAAATCATCTTCACATTTTGGCAACTCTTTTGGGATATAAAGCCCGCCATAGCTTGCGCTAGGATTTAGGATAGCTTCGCTGAAACTCACTTCAACGGGTTTTATTCCGTCATTACCTCTTGTTTCAATAAAGTTCATCATTAGCCTTTCAAAAATTTTTGAAATTTTACCATACTTAAAAGTGTAAGTGATAAGTAATCAGTAACAAATTATAGATAGATTATTTATATATTAGTCGAGGTTTTTACTACTTCATCTATCCATTTTAGATAATCATAACTTCCTTGTTTAATATCTAAAGCGACAATCTCTGGAACTTCATAAGAGTGTAGCTCTTTTATTTTTTTCATTACAGATTCAAAAAGTTCATTTTTAGTTTTTATGATCATCAAAACTTCGCTGTCCTCTTGAATCTTTCCTTGCCATTCATAAATAGATTCTACTTTATCCACAATATTTACGCAAGCTGCAAGTTTAACTTCTACCAACACTTTCGCTATCTTTTTAGCCTCTTCTTTATTTGATACAGTTGACAAGACCACTATATGTTGCATTTATATCCTTTATATTTGGAATTTGGAAATAGGAATTGGGAATTAGTGCTATTTAATATATAATTTAGAAATTTTTTTTCAATTAGTATATTCAATTAGATTTTGCTACGCATACTTATATACATTTTCCAAATTCCCAATTCCAATTTCATTTAAGAATCTGCGTTCCTATACCAGCGGTAGTGAAAATCTCAAGCAAAATGGAATGTTCAATTCGCCCATCGATTATATGAGCTTTTTCTACCCCTCCTTCAACCGCTTCCAAACATGCGTCAACTTTCGGAATCATTCCTCCGGCAATTGTACCGTCATTTTTTAGCTTTTCAATACTCACTTTATCCAAAGTAGAAATAAGATTTTTATCTTTATCAAGAACTCCTGGAGTATCAGTTAAAAATATAACTTTTTTTGCTTTAAGCGCAACTGCTATTTTACTAGCGGCTAGATCGGCATTTATGTTATATCCGGGATGCGACAGCTTGTTACTTGCAGCTATAGGAGCAATAACCGGAACAAACTTTTCGTTTAAAAGATTGTTTACGACCGCAGGATCAATATGCTCAATAACTCCCGTATAGCCAAATTTTTCAAAATCTTTTGGGCGAGCTGTGATAAAATGAGCATCTTTTCCGCTTATACCTATCGCTTTTGCGCCGTGATTGTTTAGTAATGAGACAATCTCTTTGTTGATATCTCCACTAAGAACCATCTCTACTATCTCCATTATTTCCGGAGTAGTAACTCTTTGTCCATCAATAAATTTGGTAGGAATCTGTAGTCTATCCAAGATAGATGTTATTTTTTTTCCTCCCCCGTGCACTATAACCGGTTTTATACCAACAAGATACATCAAAAGTATATCTTCGGCGAATTTTTCTTTTAGTTTCTGTTCAGTTTGAGCAGACCCTCCATATTTAATAACAAATATCTGATTTCTAAACTCTTTTATGAAAGGCAAAGCATCAAGCAGCGTCTGAACGGTTTGAATCTTCTTTTTCATAAAACTCCTTCACATATTTGTCTATCTTTTTAAGAATTTCTTCATCAATTTTTAGCTCAAGCTCCATTACAGATAGTTTAAAACCCATATCTTTCAGTTTCACTTCATCTTTTTGAGTGACTAAAAGAGAGATTGCTTTTTCTCGTTTTACAATTTTTTCAAGCTCTTCTTTGCCAAAAAAATGATGGTCTTCAAAATAGAACTTTTTTATCTTTTTCGGCAAAAACCTCTCTAATCTTCTAGGCCTTGCTATTGCCGTAACCAAAACCATATTGGGGGTGGGATTTAGTATCTTTACCTCCCTTTTAAAATCTTTTCCCTCTTCTATTACAATATCCGCATACTTTTTAAAAAATAGCGGCTCTCTATAAGGACCCGAAGGCAGACAAAATCTATTTTTAAAATCGTTTTTTATCAAAATATCGAACTTTTTTATCTCGCACCTGTGAAAAGCGTCATCCAAAAGAACTACTTTTGCGCCAAGCTTTTTTGCTTTTTCAATAGCTTTACTTCTATTTTTGGAAACGATAACCGTAGCGTTTGGCAGTTTTGAAGCAATAAGCATAGCCTCATCACCGCTTTTTTTTACATCTGTCAAAATCTCGCCGTTACGGCTTACTATCATAAGTCCCTTTTGCTCTCTTTTATAGCCTCTTAGTATTACGAATACATCTTCATATCTTTTGGCAAGTTCTATTATAAATGGTGTCTTTCCACTTCCGCCCACACTCAAGTTGCCAACAGAAATCACAGGCAGCCCAAAATCTTTTTTACTGCAAAAAATTCTTTTAGATATTACTACAAGACAGTAAATTGTCGTTAAAGGTAGAAGAAAGAAAGATAAAACTCTTTGAAAAAAAGAGGGGTTATAAAAATACCCCTCTATCCAACCAACAATCTTTTTTTTCACTCGTTACTCGTTACTCTTCACCTGATTAAACTCTAGTCTTCGCAACCTCTTTGATCTGCTCAATCACATAATAGACATCTTCATCACTCATTTTCGCATGTATAGGAATAGACAAAATCTGCTGATAATTTCTAAGAGCGTTAGGAAAATCGTTAACTCTTAAGTTGTATTTTTGTTTGTAATAGTTCAACAGATGCAATGGAATATAATGAAGTCCTACATATACGCCTCTTTTTACAAGTTCTCTTGCAAAAGAGTCCCTGTTTTTGTCGATTTTAATGATGTATAATTGATATGTATGTTCTCTTTTTTTTACCGGTAAAGTTATATGCGGCGTACCTTCCAGCTCTTTGTCGTAAATCTTTGCAATCTCTTGTCTTCTTTTAATCGCTTTATCTACTTTTTGGAGCTGAGCGTGATTGAAAGCAGCTTCAAGTTCACTCATATCATATTTTAAACCTATATCTACAACGTCATAGATATAGCCTAAACTTCCATCTTTATTCCACTCTTGAGAAACTATTGCGTGATTTCTAAGAAGCTTTGCTCTATCGTTTAATTCCTCATTATCAGTTACCAGCATACCTCCGTTACTTACAGACTCTCTTAAATGTGGATTGAAACTAAAAGTCGTTATATCGGCTCCCGTTGAACCTACTCTTTGTCCGTTATAAGTAGCTCCCAAAGCTTCGCTGGCATCTTCGATAATTAAAATATTATATTTTTGAGCGATTTCGTAAAGTCTATCCAGATCAGTCGGCTGGCCTCCCACATGATTTATGATAGCACCTTTTAATTTTTTTGATCTGTTTTTTGATAAAATATCTTCTAAAGCATCCAAGTCGATATTAAAATCATCAATATCTATATCGGCAAATATAGGCTCAGCGTCAAAATGTCTAACAACTTCCGGAACATTAGGAAATGCGTTTACGGAACAGATGATTTTGTCGCCTCTTTTTAGATCGATTGCGGTCATTGAAAGGTGCAACGCTCCAGTCCCGCTTGAAGTAGTTAGCGCAAATTCGCTTCCAACATATTTCGCAAAATCTTTTTCAAGTTTCTCTATCTTAGACTCTGAGCTTAACGAAAGAACCTCTTTTATCTCTTCTAACTCCTTATCTCCTATATCTGGAATGTAAAAAGGAATCTCTTTTTTCATAATGTCTCCTTTACAAATATACTTGTTCGATTATACTAAAATATACCTTAATCAATTCTTCTAAATATAGTAAAATTTTTTAAACAAAAAAATTTTAACAGATAATTTTTCTCGATAACATATTGATCTCGTCACAACTAAATCCAGCGCTCTTTCTCGCTTCGACATTTATAAAAGTTTTACTATGTAGCGTGCCTGGATATATCCTTTCAACTACGTCAAAATAAGCTTTTTTATAATCTTTAATCCCCTCTTTTTCACAAGCCCATCTAAACCAAAAATCGCCTTTTTTCACATGAGAAATCTCTTCATATAAAATAATATCAAGCGCATTTATTATTTTTCTGGCAAATTTATCTTTATAAGAAGATAATTTTTTTACTATTTTAGGATTGGAGTCAAGTCCGTTCGCTTCAAGATACCTAGGAACTACCGCCATTCTCTCAATAAGTTTTAAGCTCTTTTTCCCAGCTTCGAAAAAAGCGCTGTGTACTGCAAAATCTGAGTATTTAAACCCTAGTTCTTTTAAAAGCTCATCTATCATTAAAAAGTGTCTACACTCATCATCAGCGACTTCCAGCCAATCATCATAGAACTTTTTGGGCATATCTAAAAATCTATAAGCCGCATCTAACGCTAAATCTATAGCGCTGTATTCGATATGAGCTATAGCGTGAAGCAAAATAGCTCTGCCCTCTTTTGTATCAAACTTACCTCGTTTTGGTACATCTTTTGGACTTACGATAGTGCAATAATCGCTAAATGAGGGCTTTTCAAAAATAGTAGGAGTAAAATCTTTTTCAAACTCAACTTTGCCATTTTTATATTTTTCGTAAAATTTTTTAAATCTATCAATCTTTTCATAAGGATTTGATGTTAAAATAATCTCTTCTAAACTTTTATAAAAATTCATCACAAAACCTTTAAGGAAAGATATGCAACTAAAATATAAACCTATGGGACAATATCAAACAAACTGCTATATAGTAACTATAAATGATCGAGATATTATCATAGATCCAGGAGTCGGCGCAACATCTTGGATAGAAAAAAATGTAAAAAACCCTATAGCCATCTTAAATACACACGGACATTTCGATCATGTCTGGTCAAACGCAGAGTTAAAAAAGATATTTAACATTCCTATCTTTATTCACCATAAAGATGCGTTCTTTTTGGAAAATGATCAGTTTAGTATGGGAAAACCGAAAAGTAAAGCTGATTTTTTAGTAAACAACGAAGATATAATTGATTTAGAAGGTATAAGATTTAGGTTTTTACACTTTCCTGGACACACTCCAGGATGTTGTGTCATAGAGTTTGAAGAGGCCTGGTTCAGCGGAGATTTTATATTCCGTGGAAGCATTGGAAGAGTAGATTTTCCATATAGTAATCCTGAAGATATGAAAAAAAGCCTTTTAAGATTTAAAGAGATTAGATATGACAAACCAGTATATCCGGGACATGGTGAACCAACTACTATAAAAAACGAACAAAAATATGTGGATTACTGGCTAAGGGCTATATAAATCAAATATTCATTAGATTTTCCCACATTTATATAAAAATCTTTAATATAATTTTTTTACCAAGAACATAAAAAAAACTTATGGATATTTTTAAGTTTATTATAAATAATTATAATATACTATAAACATAATTGTTTATTTTAAAATAAGGAGTGGTAGATGAAAAGATTAATAAGCACAATAGTGAGCGTTACTATTATCTCTTCGGCTCCTCTTTTTGCTCAGATGCAACCTAAAGAGGCCTTTGAGTATATGAAAGAGGTTTTAAAAGGAGAATGGAAACTATCTCCAAAAGAGAAACAGATTGGCACAACAGGCGCTCATGAACATCCAGCGGTAAAAAGACTTTTGGGAACCGACAAAACTGGCGTTGCATATAAAGTTATAGCTAGAGACTCGACTTTACAAGAAGATCTTTTGCCAAATACTATGAAACAGATGGTCACAATGTATCACTGTGATGATTTTAACGAATGTAACGAATTGTTAGCGACACATTATTGCGCAAAAAGGAATCAACCCAGTTTCATTTTCAATACTAAAGAGAGCACAAAAGAGAGACTAGTTTTTGATTGTGACATGGAGAGAAGTGAAGTATGCGACTCAGATGAAGCGCACGTACACAAAATAATTTTGGAACTTTCAAATAATAACAATCATCTCAAATCTTCATATATAGTCTGGAAAGATGGTGAGAGAGCTTCACACCACTCTATATATCACTTCGATAGAAAGTAACTATTTAAGGGCTCTATACCCCTTAAATAGTTACTAATGATTATCAAATACGTGTTTATCGAGTGTATAAGTTTTAAAAATCCCTTTAAAAACCTCTTTTCCTTCTACTCTACCTACAACTTCAACCTTTGATTTTTTGCCATTATTTTCTATTATATTTGCTTCATACAAAACCTCTTGTCCAATTTTTACAGGCGCTAAAAACTTCACGTCAGCCCCCGTTAAAACCACATAAGGCTCATTGACCGCGCACATCGCTGCAAAGTCGGCTGCGCTAAAGGTAAAACCCCCATGTACCAACCCCTCTTCGTCGGCCGCCATCTCAGAAATCGTTCTCAATAAAATCTTACTATATCCCTCTTTTAACTCCAAAACCTCTCCGCTAAAGCGAGAATCTATCTTTTTATGAGTTTTAAGCTCCACTAAACACCTCCCTATATACCTCTTCGTCAAATCCCACCAATATTTCGCCGTTATCAAGCTCGATTACAGGTCTTTTTATAAGTAGGTTCTCTTTACAAAGCCACTCTCTTTTTCCCTCATCATCTAGATTTAGCTCTTTTAGTTTTAGCTGTCTATATTTGGTTCCACGAGAGTTAAATAAGCTGTTTATATCAACCTTTTTTAACCATTCATCTATCTTATCACACCCTACAGACTCCTTTTTAAGGTCCACAAACTCAAACTCGACTCCTATATCTTTTAAAAATTTTAAAGCTTTTTTTACGCTGCCGCAAGTTTTTATACCGTAAACTCTCATCAAATCTCCTTTAAAAGTTTTGGCAAATCTTTGATACTATCTATCAAAAAATCAGGTTTTCCTTTTAAGAGGTCCTCTTTTTTGAATTTTCCTGTCTTTACCATTACAGTCTTAAGCCAGCAAGCCTTTGCTCCCAAAATATCTCCTTCTATATCGTCACCGACCATTAAAACTTCGCTCTTTTCAATTCCAATACTTTTAATAGCCAAAGAGAAAAATTCGCAATTTGGTTTACCTAAAACTTTTGCAATCTTACCGCTTGCGTACTCTAAACATTTTACAAAACCTCCCGCATCTAGACTTAACATTCCATCACTATCTTTAAAATATCTATTTATATTTGTAGTTATGAAGCTAAAATCCTTCTCCAAAAGTCTAAAAGCTTCGTTCAAAGAGTCGTATGAAAAATTTTTATATGCGTCGCACACTAAAACAAAATTTTGTTCAAACTCTTTAAGCTCTTCAAAATAGTTTTTAGCTTCCTCAGTAGCTATTATATAAGCGGAAGATTTTCTATTTTTCAAAAAGAGTTTTGCCGCGCTTAAAGCCGTAAAAAGCTCGCTTTCATCAATATCAAATCCAAATTTTTTCAATTTTTCAATAAGTGATTTAGGAGTTGCTCTACTACTATTTGACAAAAATCTGATCTTATAATCTTTTTTCAACTCCTCTATCGCCTCAAAAGCTCCATCAATGATTTTATCTCCTTCGTACAAAACTCCGCCCATATCAAGCAAAAGCCCTTTAATCATACTCTATCCTTTAATTTCTCTTTTCCTTCCGCTTATTAAAACTCACCTCTATATTTTACTACTTTTGATTCTAAACTAAACGCTACCTACTTTTAATCTTACATATACCCTTTTTGGCGCAGGATAGCCTTCAACAGTCAAATTTGGATTGTCCTTATCTAAAAATTCCTCTAAACTCTCGCCTAAAATCCATCTAGTTTTTCTCTGTTCTTCAAATGTGGTAGGTTTTTTAGCCAAAACCTCAAAACTATTAAATCCCGCTTTTTCGCACCAGTTTTTCAAAGCCGCAACAGTAGGAACAAAATGGATGTTGGAGATTTTTGAGTATGTTTTAGCAGGACATAACGCTATAGGTTCTTCTCCTTCAATATAAAAAGTATCCAGATAGACTTCTCCATCTTTTTTTAGACCCTGTTTTAGCCACTTAAGCATTACTATAGGATCGCTTCTGTGATATAAAACCCCCAAACAGAAAATTACGTCGAACTTTTTATGATAAAAAGGAAGATGTTCTACTCCTAAAAGCTCATAAACAATATCGCTTTTTACGTAACGATTGATAAAATCAAACTGCGTTTTAAATAGGGGAGAAGGATCAAACCCGACTATCTCTTTTGGTTTTTCTTTTAACATTCTAAACATATAATATCCGTTGTTACAGCCGATATCGGCTACGCTCTTTCCTTTTAGATCAAAATATTTTTTTAAAAGGTTATATTTGATATTACTTTTCCATTCACTATCTATAAAGGTGCCAAAAATCTCAAAAGGACCTTTTCTCCAGGGTCTTAGAGCTAAGGAAACCTCATTTATATACTCTCTTTGCTTCTTCGTAGCATCACCTTCTATTTTCACAACATCTTCAAGTTCTATTTTGCTTGCAGTGATATCGGGGAGTTTTGAAAGCAACTCTCTTAAAGGAGCAATATTTTTCCACTTAAGCCATAATTTTCTTTCTTTTTTAATACTTTCAATATCCACAAAAATCCTTTATAATATTTTTATAAATTAAAGGAGTAAAATGATAATCCACACCGCACTATTTGCAGAAGCTAAACCTATTATAAAATTTTTCGCTTTAAAACCGGTTGATGATAATTTTTTTAAAATATTTTCAAATGAAGATAAAATTTTAATAATCTCAGGTATAGGCAAAATAAACAGCGCTTTGGCTTTGTCACGTATATTTACTCTCTATCCTCATCAAAATATTCTTTTAAGCATTGGAGTAGCGGCTGCAAAAAAAGAGTTTAAGATAGGAGAGTTAGTAAATGTAAAAAAAATAATTGATGTAGAAGAAAAAAGCGTGTTTCATCTAAAAGAATCATTTATTTTTAAAAATGCCTCATTAGCTACTTCTTCATTTCAACAAAAAAATCCCAAAGCTGATCTCGGCGATATGGAAGCAAGTTCGATTTATAAAGCAGCAAAAAAATATAAAAAAGATTTAATGATTCTAAAAATAATATCAGACCATTTTGAACCGGAGAAAGTAAAAAAAAGCGATATAGAAAATCTCATATTAAAAAATCTCAATAAACTGTCGGATATTCTATCTAATAACTTAATAAGCCAAAAATAGATATTATTTCAAAAATTTTTTAAAGGTTATAAGATGACACTACAAAAGAGTGCTACCGTTGTTGCTAGTATCGTTGCAGGGATTTTAGTTATAATAAAACTGATTGTTGGCATACTTAGCGGTTCTGCAGCAGTTCTTGCGAGTGCAATCGACTCTATTTTAGATATATTTGTCTCTTTATTTAACTATTTTGCTATTCATAAATCCGAAAAAGCTCCAAGTGAAAAATTCAATTATGGTCTTGGAAAGATAGAAGCTTTAGCAGCCGTAATAGAAGGTACTATTATTACTATTTCAGGCTTTTTTATATTTTATAAAGGTGTTATAAATATCATAGAAGATAAAAAGATAGAGTATCTTGATAGCTCTATCATAGTTATGATAATCTCTATCATATTAACCGGCGGACTTGTAATATTTTTAAATAAAGTTTACGAAAAAACCAAAAATATGGTTGTAAAATCGGATGCTTTGCATTATAAAACCGACCTTTTTAGTAATTCTGCAGTTTTAGCCTCTTTAGTTATAGTATATTTTACAGGATGGGATTTTATAGACGGAATTTTTGGTATAGCTATAGCAATATACATTATAAAAGAGGCTTATGAATTAATAAAAGATGGGGTTTTGATGCTACTTGACGCCTCTTTGGACGAGGAGACTGTAGAAAAAATCAAAGAGATAATAACAAAGCAACCAGAAGTTACCGGATATCACTTCTTAAAAACCAGAAGGTCTGGTAGCGATAATTTTGTGGACGTTCATATAGTTTTTACTCCCGATATATCTCTTTTAGCCGCACATAGAGTCTCTGATAGAATCGAAGAAGAGATAAAAAAGATTGATCCAAAAGCCAAATGGCACTTTACTATCCATTTAGACCCGTATGATGATTTTGAAATGCATTAACATTGGGAATTAGGAATTTGGAATTTGGAATTAGGAAAATGTATGTAAATATGCATAGCAAAATCTAATTGAATAAAAAATTTCTAAATTATAAATTTGATATAAAATAGCGCTTATTCCCAATTCCTATTTCCTATTTCCCAATTCCTATAATATTATCTTGCATACTCCACTGCCCTATTTTCTCTAATAACGTTAACTTTTATCTCTCCTGGATACTGCACGGAATTCTCTATCTCTTTAGCTATCTCTTTAGATAAAAGCACGGCTTCGTCATCGTTTATCAAGTCGGCATTAACGATAACTCTAACTTCTCGTCCCGCATTAATAGCATAAGCTTTTTTGACTCCCTGTTTATTTAAAGCTATCTCTTCGATAGCCTGAACTCTTTTTAAGAAAGCTTCTAAAACTTCTCTTCTAGCTCCAGGTCTAGCGGCACTTAGTGTATCCGCAGCGCAAACTGCAGCGGCTTCTACGCTCTTAGGCTCTTCATGTCCGTGGTGAGCATAAATAGCATTTATAACTTCTTCTGGTTCTTTATATCTTTTACATATCTCAGCACCCAGATCTACATGACTTCCGGCATATTCATGGGTTAAAGCTTTACCGATATCATGAAGAAGTCCGGCTCTTTTTGCAAGTACTTCGTCGCCTCCCATCTCGGCCGCCATAATACCTGCAAGATACGCAACCTCAAGCGAGTGCCCTAAAGCGTTTTGACCATAACTAGCCCTAAATTTGAGCCTACCTATAAGTTTTAAGAGTTCTGGATGTACCTGTCCGATTCCAAGGTCAATTACTATATTTTCACCCTCTTCTAAAAGCTGTTGATCAAACTCAGTTTTAACCTTTTCGTAAATCTCTTCTATACGAGCGGGCTGGATTCTACCATCTTCAACTAAAAGCTCTATTACCTTTGTGGCTATAGCTCTTCTATAAAGGTTAAAAGAGCTAAGAATAATAGCATTTGGCGTATCATCGATGATAATATCAACGCCTAGCAACATCTCGAGAGTCTTGA
>JALWIX010000112.1:4722-9185 GCA_027082175.1 Campylobacterales bacterium | reverse complement strand
GATAAACCGCCGCTGCGCCGTATCCTATCATAACCGCAGCCGAATGCGAATCATATACTTCCCCCGTTACGGCTATGATAGAAACTAGATGTCTGATTTTTTCTTTAAGTAGCGTTTGGTTTATTTTGCCTATCGCCATAGCCATAGGAATCGTCTTTTTAAACTGATCAAGTTCTCTATCGTCTAAAATAACTATTCTTATTCCTTCCTTTTTGACAGCTTCGACAACTTCATCAGCTAGCTTGTCTAACGATTTTTTCAAATCCTTTTCAAAAGCGGTTGAAAAACTTTTTACTTTATAATTTGGCTTAAATCTAGGATGTTTCTCATCGCCGTAAGATATAAGTACGTCTAGTTTCTCTTTGATCAATATAGGAGAAACGGACTTTAATCTTTCGGCATGACTAGGGCTTTCGTCTAAGATATTATGTATCTCGCCAAAACCGGTATTGAGACTCATAACTATTTTCTCTCTTATCGGATCTATCGGCGGATTTGTTACTTGAGCGAATTTTTGCTTAAAAAAGTCGGTAAAGCTTCTTTGGTACTTGCTAAAAGCGGTCAACGGCGTATCGTCACCCATAGAGCCTACCGCCTCTTTACCGTCCTTTATCATAGGCTCTATAACCTGTTCTATAACTTCATGCGTTATATTGTAAAATCTCTGTTTATGGACAATATCCTCAATCTTATAATCTTCAAGATTCCCAAACGGACTATCCACATGCTCTTGAAGATATACCATATTTTCGTTTAACCATTTGCCGTATGGATTTGAATTTTTCAAAAACTCGTTTATATCCTCGTTTTTAAGAATCTTTCCATATTTCATATCTAAAGCGATCATCTCACCGCTTTGGAGTCTGCCTCTTTCTAAAATATTCTCTTCCGGAATCTGTAAAATACCGAATTCGCTAGCTATAATCAATCTTTCGTCATTAGTAACTATATATTTAGCGGGTCTAAGTCCGTTTCTATCTAAAACACATCCTATATATCTCCCGTCCGTCATACTAATCGCGGCAGGTCCGTCCCAAGCCTCAAAACAAGTGCTAGTATATTCATAATAAGCTCTCAAACTCGCATCCATATGAGGAGCGTTTTGCCAAGGCGCCGGTACCAAAGCTCTCGCCGCTTTGAAAAAATCCATACCGTTTACTATTAAAAATTCAAAGAAATTATCCAAACTTTTACTATCGCTCGCCCCCTCTTCCAAAACCGGTAAAATCTTTTTCATCTCTTCGTCGCTGAAAACTTCACTTTTTACGGCTTCACATTTAGCCAAAACGTTAAATCTATTTGCGGTTATAGAGTTGATCTCACCGTTATGCGCAATCGCCCTAAAAGGCTGAGCAAGTCTCCATTCAGGAAGCGTGTTTGTAGAAAATCTTTGGTGAAAAAGCGCAAAACTAGCTTCAAAATCCTCATCTTCGAGGTCAGGATAAAACTTTTTAATATATGTAGGCATAACCAGCCCTTTATAGGCTATCACTTTGTTTGAAAATGTAGGAATATAAAAATCTTTATCATCTTTTAAAATATTTTCGATCTCTCTTCTGGTTAAATAAAGCAAAGCCTCAAATCTTTTGGTTGCCATTAAAGAATCAGGCGCTACAAAAATCTGAACTATTTTTGGAAGGGTTTTTAAAGCTAAGTCGCCTAAAGCGCTTTTATCTACCGGAACTTCTCTTATAAATAAAACTTTAAGGTCATTTGCTTCGCACACCTCTTCAAAAACTCTTAGATTATCTTCGTTTTTATAAAAAACCATAGCCACTGCATATTTTTCCGGGAGCGCCACGCCGGCTTCTGCAACTTTTTTTTCTAAAAATTTTTTAGGAAGAGAAAAGAGAAGTCCGCTACCATCGCCGCTTTTTCCGTCAGCTGCGATAGCGCCTCTGTGCATCATTCTTTCCAATGACTTTATCGCATCCAAAACATTTTTGTGGCTCGGCCTGTTGTACAAATCGGCTAGTAGTCCGAATCCACAGTTGTCTTTGTAACTTCTTAGAATATCCATCAATCTACCCCTTCATTTAAGTAGTCGTTTAAACTAACTTTAAACTCTATTTTTGTATATAGAAAAATTATTATATTTTACTTCATATTTAGTTAATAAACTCTTATAAAAATGTATTTTGGTTTTTTTAAAAAGATGTGTGAAATTTCGTAAATAACTTCAAGGTAGTAAATGCAAGGCTTTATTCTAAAAATAACAAGGGCCAAAAATGAAGATATTATAGTCAATATCTTAACAAAAAAACATTTATATACTCTTTACAGATTTTACGGCGCAAGACACAGTATATTGAATCTAGGATATAAAATAGATTTTGAGATAGAGTACTCTACAAAAGCCTATCTTCCAAGACTTAGAAATATTACTCACTTAGGATATAACTGGCTTTTTGAGAGTCAAAGAGTTATTCTTTGGCAGCAGTTTATCCAAAGATTTTTTGAACATCTAAAAGATTTATACGAATTAGAGGAGTTTTATTTTGATATTTTAAATGAAAGCGCCGCAATATGGGGAGAACAAAATCCAAAAAGAGTAGCTATAGAAAAATATACAACCATTTTAAAAAAAGAGGGAAGATTGCATAGAGATTTAAACTGTTTTATATGCCACCAAAAAATAGAAAAAAATCTCTCTTTAGCAAGAGGTTTTTTACCTTCTCATTCTGAATGTATTCATTCAGATATATTGCCCCAAAAAGGAATCGAGTATCTTTTTGAAGAAAACTCCACCCTTTTTTTAGAAGACATATATGTTGATAAACTATGGAATATCATAATGCAGGGATTTTAATTGTTTTCTAGATCATCTACGTCTATATCCGTACCCGCTAACCTTCTTCCTCCAGATTCGACTTTTTGCAATATTTTAGCTTCTAAAATAGGGTCCTCTTTTACTATATACAGCTGTGAAAAAGTATGTTGAGGATGAAAAACAAAGTCCAAAAGTTCAAACCCTTCGCCTCTATATCTGATATAATCTGTAGTTACGGTATCGCAAAGCAGATCGTATATATCTTCCCGCATAATCTCATATTTGTCCATAAAAGAGCAGTCTAGATAACCTAGCTCTAAAAGATTTGCCTCAATATTCTCTTCATCTACATAGCTATCAAAATCCCATAATGCTTCTCCTTGAAAAGTTTTTACAAAAAATATCTCTCCAACCTTGGCATCTAAAATATCTTCCAATCTCTCATCCAATTTTCGATTTTTTAACGTAACCTCATCGAGAGATATCTCTATCTCTTTGGAGTTTGTTATCTTAAGTTTGCAAGTTTCAGGTTCTACTCCTTGTATCTCAGTATGCATCTCACATACGTCAGCTTCGCCTGATTCTACAAAATCGTTAACTATCTCAAAAAGCTCTTTTATATCCTCTCTCTCTCTGCCAAATTGTATGCAGATATATCAAAACCTTCGATTTGAAGTCTTGTTACGTTATAGATTTTAACGATTTTAGCCTCACCCGTTATACTTAAATGAAAACCCATTTTAAACTCCTGCTACTAATTTTTACTTTTATAGATATATATCAATATTTTTGCTACAGCTTTATAAAGCTCCGGCGGTATCTCCTCATCAATATCCAGTTTTGAAAGAATCTGAACAAGTTCAGGGTCTTCTTTGATAGGAATATTATGCTCTTTTGCAAACTCTAAAATATTTTGAGCCACGACTCCTTTACCTTTAGCTACGACTTTAGGGGCATTATCTTTTTCACGATTATATTTTAAAGCAACGGCCTCTTTTTTTAAATTATCCATTTGATACTCTTTACTATACTTCAAAAACTCATAAGTATTGATAAATTATACTTTTATATCGACTATTGACTTAAACTTAAGTAGTTTTTCTAGATCATTATCATCTTTTTTTGATAAAAAATTTATAAAAATATTCAAAAAACCTTCATTACTCAAATCGGATTTTAAAAATTCGATATTTTTTTTGATCTGATTTTTTAGCTTCGAATTTTCTATAAAAAAATCTACTTTTAAATCCTTTTTATATAGGAAAACTGCCGTATCTATAAAACCTAAATCTTGAAAATCTAAAGTGATTTTGCATAAATAGTGATCTTTTTCTTCATTCTTTTTAATGGCAATATTTCCTCCATTTAAGGAATCCCAAAAAATAGGTAAAAATGTATAAAAACTTTCCGTTATCTTTGACAAAAGCTGAAAAGTCTCTATATGGTTTAAAACGGTGTGAATATCCTCTTTTATTTTCTCATCTTTAACACCTTGCAATATATCATATAAAATAGATTTTAAATCACTCTGTATTGTTTTAGAATCTATTTTTTTTTCAACAAATTTTTTTAATTTCGTTTCAAACAATACTCCGCTATTTTTTATTAGCTCTTCTAAATTCTTATGATTTAATTCTCTTATATCTTTAAATATAAAACTGATTCTATTTAAGTTGTTTGGCGATATATCCTC
>JALWIX010000112.1:0-4712 GCA_027082175.1 Campylobacterales bacterium | reverse complement strand
CTTTTATTTTGTTGTTTATACTATTTAACTCATCCAACAATCCTTTATCAACCAATGTTCTTAAAACCAACTCTTTATTTTGGCTATTTTCTACGATTTTAAATATCACATCTTTATTATCTTTAATATCCAATTTTTTTATTGACTCTTCTATATATTGAAGATTTTTACTAGATTTAGACTGTTCTATAAGTTGAAGTTTTAGCTTTTTATCCGTAGTGGAACTGTCCATAACTCTAAGAAGAAGCGTAGTATCTTTTTGAAGGGGAATTTCCGTTTTAATTGCTACATGTTGATCTTTAATACGAGCTATAATAGCGCCGTTTGGCAAAACATCTATTACTTCAGCTTTAATAGTCTCTCCAGTTTTAAAACTGATTGATTTGCCAAGAGGCTTAGTTAAAAAAAGAAATTCGTACGGTTCGGTATACGGCTTGAAGTGAATCATAATTTATTATAACAAAATAACTGTTGAGAACGAAAAATTTTTTTTGATTAAACAGTTTGATTTAAACTTTAAATTTAATCAAGAGGTTTTATGTATCGGTTGAACGCTATTTAAACGTTCATTTTCTACTCTCATTTTGTAATTTCAATACATCATATGTATCGGTTGAACAAGATAGTGTACACTTAAGTTCGCAATTTTACTTGAAGACTCTTTTTGAGATTTTGAAATCTTCAAAGGAGTTGGATAGACTTCCCAGTGAGGAATAAAGCGAGTAGGAGGAAGCCTATCCATGAGGAATAATAGCAAAAAAATAGATGAAACAAAAATATTCAAAGAGATAATGACACAGTTTGTAGTTGATGAAGATCCACTTTTGTCAATGATGAAATGGATGATGGAGCAGTTGATGAAGATAGAGTCTGAGATGAAAGTTGGAGCCAAAAAAGGTGAGCATAATAGTGATAGAAAAAGCTATTTCAGTGGTTATAGACCAAGAAGATTCGATACAAGGTTAGGTACTGTATATCTTATGATACCAAAGATCAGAAAAGGAGGCTATATTCCTTTTTTCATTACCGAAAAGAAAAGAAGCGAGCAAGCATTGATTGCAATGATACAAGAAGCCTACGTCAATGGCGTCTCAACAAGAAAAATAGAGCGTTTGGCCAAAGAGTTGGGGATAGAAAATATTAGCGCTTCGCAAGTATCTCAAATCAATAAAGGGCTAGATGAACAAGTAAAAGAGTTTCGAGACAGACCGATGCAAAAAGAGTATCCCTTCGTAGGGGTCGATGCTTTGTATGAAAAGGTTAGAGATTATGACGGCAAAGTTGTCTCAACAGCTATTATGATAGCCTATGGAGTAAATTTAGAAGGAAAAAGAGAAGTATTAGCCATAGAGCCATTTATCAATGAGTCTTATGAGACTTGGAAAAACTTCTTTGATAGACTCAAAGCAAGAGGATTACAAAAAATAGCTTTACTTGTTAGCGATGCTCATCAAGGAATCCAAAAAGCTTTTAAAGAAGCTTTTATCGGTGCATCCTGGCAACGGTGTAAAGTCCATTTTATGAGAAATATTTTAGCTTATGTTCCACATAGAGCAAAAGAGTCCTTTGGAACAAAGCTCAAACTAATTTGGCTGCAAGAGAGTAAAAAGGATGCATTGAAAATCGCTGCAATGATACAAGAGGAGTTTGGCAAAAAATTCCCTAAAGCAATAGAAGTTTTACAAAATGGATTAGAGGATTCACTGCAATTTTATCACTTCCCTCAAATCGATAAAAGGAGGATAAGTTCTACAAATGTATTAGAAAGAGTCAACAAAGAGATCAGAAGACGTTCAAGGGTTATTTCAGTATTTCCATCAAGAGAGTCTTATCTTAGGCTTATTGCTACATACCTTATGGAATATACTGAAGATTGGGAAATTGAAAGAAGCTATATCAAACCAGACAAGCTTCAAGAGGTTATGGAAATCTATGAGGCGCAGCTTAAAGCTGCTTGATATGCAATGAAATATAACTTGCTGGGAAGGAAAATTGCGAATTTTTCTTGACATTATCTTGAACAAAAATAGTGGGTGATGAAGAAGGATTAACTAAAGAATTTCAATACATCATATGTATCGGTTGAACGCCGACACCGGCTGATGTAACTCTCCCACAATACGAATTTCAATACATCATATGTATCGGTTGAACCCGCTAAAGATATCTTGGAGTATATAAAAACTGCATTTCAATACATCATATGTATCGGTTGAACTATATTTTGTTTCTATCTGATAGTGTTAAATTGTCATTTCAATACATCATATGTATCGGTTGAACCCGTGCATATCAACTTCGCCTTCAAAACAAAGTCATTTCAATACATCATATGTATCGGTTGAACGGCTAGGGCCTGGCTCGACATTAAAGCTTATTTAAAATTTCAATACATCATATGTATCGGTTGAACTTAGAAGGTTTTTTTCCGGTAAATTTTAATAATATATTTCAATACATCATATGTATCGGTTGAACACAAAAAAGAGATAACAAAAGTTCCCGTACTTGGATTTCAATACATCATATGTATCGGTTGAACCTAAAATTTAGAAATCAAGCACTTTTTTCTTGTGCTATTTCAATACATCATATGTATCGGTTGAACTCTAGCCCGTGCTTTTTAACACGGGCAACAAATTTTATTTCAATACATCATATGTATCGGTTGAACTTTTAATACATCTAACAAATATTTAGGATTGCACATATTTCAATACATCATATGTATCGGTTGAACTTGCCCTTACATGGAGCGATATAAACTTGAAAAGCAATTTCAATACATCATATGTATCGGTTGAACGCTATACGCTCTAGCGGAATTGCTTCTGCAAGTATATTTCAATACATCATATGTATCGGTTGAACTAGACCATTGGCGAGGTATAGCTGGATACGCGACATATTTCAATACATCATATGTATCGGTTGAACACTACATCGGTGAAAATCATCAAGACAAAACTCTAATTTCAATACATCATATGTATCGGTTGAACAGTAAGAACACTTGTAAACTGCCTAAAAGCAATATTATTTCAATACATCATATGTATCGGTTGAACTTCATAATGTTTGTATGTACCGAGTATATTATTGCATTTCAATACATCATATGTATCGGTTGAACATCATATTTATTAAATACTTCGTTCGGTTTATTTTTATTTCAATACATCATATGTATCGGTTGAACATAATTCTCATTTAAGCATATTAATGGATTGTGCATTATTTCAATACATCATATGTATCGGTTGAACCCTATGTAGCACACAACGCCAACGCAAAGGCTTATTAATTTCAATACATCATATGTATCGGTTGAACTGAGCAAATACGTGCTAATTTTGCAGCTAACACTAATTTCAATACATCATATGTATCGGTTGAACGAAAATAATTTAGGTATTTTGCTGTTATTCATTTTCAAAAAAAGTCCTAATCTAGGTCTTTTTAAAATATTTTTTCCAATCATAAATAAATTTGACAATAAATTGACAAAGAACTTTATCTACAGCCTATTATACCGATATTTTTTCCAAAATGACAAAAAAATCGATTGGAAATCTCATAAACTATATAAAAATAGATTCACCGTCAATTTTTTTTGTACCTATTTTCTCTTCGCCAAATGAGGATGAATTTGGAAGCTTTATAATCGAAATATAATCTAACTCTTCATCTATGACGGTTTTTAACTCTTTTATCATCTTTAAAAGATTTGCTGGAGTTATCTCTCCTCTAAATACGCTTTTTTGATGGTGAGAAAGATATCTTTTGCATATTTTAAATACTTTTGTCACTCTATATTTTCCCGCTTCACTCTCTTCATCCGCAATATCGTACATCAAAAAAACATAGTTATACTTATAACTCTTCACTTTTTATCCTTTAGTAAAAAAGGTACAAACTCTTTACCCTCTATTAAAAACTTTATAAGTTTATAACCATCAAGCTTGATGGCTCTATTGTAAGATACGAGACGTTTTAAAGTAGTATGTTTAAACTTCTCGTTAATCCTGTTTTCAAAAGCTTCTAAAAAGATTATCTTTCCATCATCGTTCAATAAAGCATAATTTAACTTTTTATCAAAATGTTTTGAGACTTGTAGTTTTTTACGATTTACCAACTCAAAAATCGTCTTAAAAACTATTATAGGTTTAAACGCTTCACTCAAATCCAAACTCAAGCTAAACCTTGCCTCTCTCGGTTCATGCAGATAACTGATAGATTGATTTAAGTGAGTATGATAGATTGCAGTAATCGTTTTGGTATATAAAAGAGTATTGCCAAAACTTACAAGCGCATTCATTGGATTGTTAGGTGGCCGCTTAATTCGTTTATACATTAGAAACTCTTTTGGTAAGAAATATTTGAAACTGTCATAAAATCTACTCCAAATTTGCCCTTCTATAAATAGTATCTGCCTTATATGCAACTCCTTTTCTAGTAACTTATCTATGTCCGTTCGCAACCAATCTAAAAAAGGCTTTAACTCTTTATTTCCATGTCGATAATAATGGTATAAAACTTCATATAAATTTTTAGCTATAACATAAACTATCGATTTTGCTATCTCTAACCGCTTTTCAACAAAAGCTAAAGATTGTTTAACCGTCAAATCTCCACTAATAAGATAATCTTTAGGATAAAAAGTTCCGCTATACTGTCCATAATAGTTAAAAAAGTGTGCAACGACGCCGGCT
>JALWIX010000111.1 GCA_027082175.1 Campylobacterales bacterium | reverse complement strand
ATCATAAGCGAATTGTAATATATCCTCTCTAGTCTTTTATACCCTCTAACCCCTTGTAACGTGTATCTGATTTGCACTCCTTTTCCTCCTTACAGGAGTGCCATATCTTTTTGAACTTATGCATAGATTGTATATACAATCAGGTCAAAACCACTATTTTTCTGAATTTCAACGATTTTAAGTCCCTCAATATTAAGGTTCATAAAATCTTCAATTTTCGATATTTGCGCATTAGCCACTTCTTTGAGTATTATACCTCTATATGCTTTTGCCCAATGACTTACAACTTTACCGTTCTTTAAAAACTTAAGTTTTGTATATCTTTTTTTTATCCTATAAAATTTTTCATAAAATCCTGCTCTTAAGTCTAATATATCTTCATTTTTTAGCACTTTATCTAAAATTTCCGAGCAGTTTTGTCTGTAAAAATTTTCTATATTAAAACCTTCCAATTTTTCTCCCTGTTTCAATTTATAATAAGCTATTTGATCCTTTGCCATAATAGGCCCAAACAGGTTTGAAAATATTATTGTATTTTCATCTATATAATTTTTAGCTTCTTCATTTAACTTTTCATAATCAAGATATTGATATGCTATGCCGTTATATCTTGTTATAGCTTTTAACGTCTTTTGCGCAAAAATATCTTTTCTATATTTTTCACATTCATCTATTTTTTTCAGTCCAAAAAGTTTGCTTAAAACTTCAGTATCTCTATGCAAAACAATTTCATTATATTTCTCCAGAGCTTTCAGCCTTTTTTCATAACACTCTTTTATATAAAATGAGTCTTCATTTATAGGCGGAAACTCCCCTCCTTCCCTTTTAGATTCGCTTGGTGAAAAAAGAATTTTCATTATAACTCCTATTTTTTTTGATAAAATAAATCTAAAAAGCATGTTCGATGTCGATTAACAAAAATTTTTTAAAAACTCTTCTGTTTTTTCCATTTTTAATAACGACTCTTATCTTTTCATCTCTTTTTTCATCAACTTCAAATCTTTTAGAAGAAGCGCTGAAAAAAAAAGAGTTTATATCAAAAGACAATGTCATAATTACAAACCCTTGCAATAAAAAAAATGGACATTGTCATATCTTAACGCCCAATACTAACAAAAACTACGAAATTGATCTACTACTTCTTCAAAAAAAGATAAAAAAACCTATACATCCCTTAAATGAAAGTATAATTGAGTTAAAAGAAATACAAAAAGAAGTTGAAAAAGAGATTAGTAAAGATATAAAAAGGCTCTTTTTTATACCCAAAAAGATAAAGGTTAAGTCCCATCTTAAAAATGATAAAATTTACACACGATTTATTTATTATCTTGAAGATTGAATTTTATTCTAGTCCTCAGTCATAAGACTGAAGACTATCCGTTACTTATTTAAAAGTTTTTCAACTCTTTTTATAATATTTTCTATAGTAAAACCGTACTCTTTAAATATCACATCCGCTTTACCGCTAGCTCCAAATCTGTTTCCAATCGCTAAAACATCATCTGCAAATCTATACCATTCCGTACCTGCTGCCGCTTCTATCGCTAAAACTTTCGTTGAAGGATCAATTACGGCTTTTTGATATTCGTTTGGTTGTTCTAAAAAGAGCTCCATACAAGGCATACTTACTATATTTGCGTTTATTCCCCTCTCTTCAAGATGACACCCCGCCTGTAAAGCAAGCATTACTTCGCTTCCGGTAGCTATAAGTGTCACTGTGGCATTATCTCTTTTTTTGACGATATAGGCGCCTCTATCTATATCTCCATAGTCTCTAGAAGGTTTTAAGGTTTTAAGTTTTTGACGACTTAGAACAAATGCGCATGGTTTGTCCAACTTTAACGCTACTTTCCAACACTCAACATTTTCACTTGCATCAGCAGGTCTAAACAGATAAAAATCTGGAAGAGCTCTAAACTGACTCAAATGCTCAATAGGTTGATGCGTAGGTCCATCTTCACCTACACCTATGCTATCATGTGTCCAGATAAAAAAGTTTTTCAATTTTGAAAGAGCAGCTATTCTTACAGCAGGTTTTTGATAATCGCTAAAAACAAAAAAAGTTGCGTTAAAAGGGATTA
>JALWIX010000110.1 GCA_027082175.1 Campylobacterales bacterium | reverse complement strand
ATCAAAAAGAATCAAAAGTCTTGCTTTGTCGCCTACCTCTTTTGGATCATTGAGCAAAACTATCTCAAAAGCGGAAGAGAGAGGTTTTTTAGAGTTTTTTTCCAGATATTTAACGCTCTCAAAACTTTTCCAACTTTTAAGAGCCATTTTTACACTATCTTTTGGAAGATTTTTTACTCCATAAGGAGTTTTGGCGTAATAGCCGTTATCCATAAAAATATAGAGCTCATCGCACTCTTTTTCCACCCTAAAAGGATACTCTTTTTTTATATCTAGATTCTCCTTCTTATCTCCCTTTTTACAGATCACCTTTTTTATCTTGTTTGGATCATACTTTATAACTTTTGCGCCCGAGTGCTCTTTGCTAATATGAAGATGACCGTATAAAAGCTTATATCCCTTATCGCTTTTTTCTATCCAGATATCATGAGCAAAAAGAGTCATGATAAGAAAAATAGATAATAGAGCCAACCTCATCTCAAACTCCTTTATGTGAATAGTGATTCATATTCTAAGAAAAAAAGGTTATTTAAAAATAAAAAAAGTGACTTCTTGTTTAATTTAGGGACTAAAAATTGTCAAGAAATTGTAAAAAGAGTTTTTATCAATTCTTGACAAACTTTTGTCACAATGAAAGCATAAAAAAAAGGAGGAGATAATGAAAAAGATTGTCCTATGCGCAATATTGACAGCAACAATATTTGCCGCGCCTATAGATGACTTTTTAAAAAAACTGAAAATCGAAGCGAAAAAAGAGAATCCTAACTTTAAAGGCTTTAGCGCTAAAAGAGGGGAAAAAATCTTTACTTCTTACCATATCGGCAAAAAGGGTAAAAAAGTAGCCTGTATAAGCTGCCATACTAAAAATTTAAAAAGTTACGGAGAAAATATCTTCACCGGCAAAGAGATTACGCCACTATCTCCTAAAGCGAATCCAAAAAGATTGCAAGATATCAAAAAAGTAAAAAAATGGCTTAGAAGAAACTTTAAGGATGTCTATAAAAGAGAAGGGACTGCGCAGGAAAAAGGAGATGTACTTGTTTATATCTTAAATAATTAAGAAGGAGGAGAAAATGAAAAAGTTGATTTGGCTTATAATAGCTGGGATTTTAGCGGTAAGTTTCGTTATGGCTGAAGATGAGGATAGAAATGAAAAAGAGTATGAAGAAAAAGCCTTTTTTGAAAAACTCTTTAAAAAATTTAAAGAGGAAAAAGATAAGCCAACTACAACAAGAACTCTTGTTCAGATAGAGCCTCTCTATAAACAAGAGTGCGGCGAATGTCATATGGCTTATCAACCAGAATTTTTACCAAAACGTTCTTGGAAAAAGATGATGGAGAGACTAGAAGATCATTTTGGGGTAGATGCTACTATCGAAAAAGAAGATAACAAAAAGATTGTAAAATATCTTTTGGCAAACGCTAGCGATAGCAAAAAGCTATATGGAGAGTTTAACGAATTTTTAGAGAGTATACCTAAAAATCAAACTCCCCTTAGAATCAGTGAAATACCCTATTTTAAAAAAGAGCATAGAAAAGTTCCTAAAAAATATATCTCTCAAAAAGAGGTCAAAACGATTGCAAACTGTAATGCATGCCATAAAAAAGCCCAAAACGGCGATTATAATGAAAGATATATAGATATTCCAAATTATGGAAAATAGGAGGATTGATATGAGAGAACAAGCCTATATCTGGACTCTTCCTACGCGGATTTTTCACTGGTTATTGGTACTATATATCTTGATAATGTTCATAACCGCAGATGAAGATTCACTACTAAATATTCACGCCGCCTTTGGATATGGAGTGGGTATATTGATACTTTTTAGAATTCTCTGGGGATTTATAGGTCCTAAATACTCAAAATTTTACGAGTGGCCTTTAAACTTTAAGGAAGCTTTCGAATTTATATTTAGCCTTTTTTATCCTAAAAAAGATTATCCGGGACACAATCCAGCCGCATCTTTTGTGATGCTTGGTATTATCGTAGTTACTCTTTTGACAGTCTTAACCGGAGTTTTAACTTACGGTATTCAAGAAGGCAGAGGAGTTTTATCTTTTTTGAACTCAAGCTTTTTTA
>JALWIX010000109.1 GCA_027082175.1 Campylobacterales bacterium | reverse complement strand
AAAAAATGAAAGAACGGGCAAACATGCGTTTTTGTTGCCCGTAGTTGATCCAGACTACTGTACTGGCTGTGGATTGTGCGAGCATGCGTGTGTAACTAAGGAGCCGGCAATAAGAGTATTGCCAAGACAGGTTGCTCTTGGCGAAGTTGGAAAGCATTACGTTAAAGGTTGGGATAAGTCTGATGAGAAGCGTCTAGAGGGATCAAAAGGAATCGAGACTACGATAACTGAAAGAAGTAAAAAGAGCCCTATCGAATCTTTAAATGAAGGGATAGATTTTGAGTAGATTCATATATAAGCATAGATTTTTGATCCTAAGACGCTTGAGTCAGATTTCGATACTTATACTTTATATAGGCGCAAATATATGGGGTTGGAAGATACTTCAAGGAAATCTTAGTTCTTCCAACCTTTTTGAAATAGTTCCATTAGCCGATCCTTACGCTGTTATGCAGATATTCGCGGCTGGAAGTATCGTTGCGATGGATGCGCTTTTAGGAGCGGTTATTATAACTCTATTTTATATGGTTATTGGTGGACGGGCTTTTTGTAGTTATGTCTGTCCTGTAAATATGGTAACAGATTTTGCAAATTGGATTAGACGAAAATTTGAGTTTGACAGGGTTGAGAAAAAGTGGTGGGCAAGCCGCAATATTAGGTATTGGGTTATGGGCTTGTCATTTTTGTTGTCATTTGCGTTAGGTACGGCTGCTTTTGAGTTAGTAAGTCCCGTTTCGATGACTCATAGAGGACTTGTATTTGGCATGGGCTTTGGATGGGCGGCTATAGTTACTATTTTTCTTTTCGACCTATTTGTTTTGAAAAACGGTTGGTGCGGACATGTATGCCCGCTTGGAGGATTTTACTCATTGATAGGCAGATTCAGCCTATTTAGAGTTAGACACAATCAACCAAACTGTACTTTGTGTATGAAGTGTAAAGACGTATGTCCGGAAAAAGAGGTTCTTTTTATGATTGGAAAGAGGAGTATAAGCGTCGATATGGGCGAATGTACTCTGTGTGGCAGATGTGTAGAAGTTTGCGATGATGATGCTCTAAAGTTTAGTATAAGAGATTTTGTTAAAAAAGGAGAAGATTATGAAGTTAAACAAAGTTAAAGGAGTTGGTTTCTCTTTTGTATTATTAGCGCTACTAGCTGCTGGCTGTGGTGCGGCTAATCAAAAAATGATCGATGAGACTCAACTTAGCTACAGAAACGTTCCTTTGACGGATGAGAAAGATGTAGCTCCTCCTCCGGTAGAATTTACAAAAGCGGCTCCTGGAACAGCGCAAAGGTTTCAAAGAAGTTATGAAAACGCTCCACCAATGATTCCACACAGCGTTGAAGGACTTTTGCCTATTACAAAAGATAACAACGCTTGTTTGGGTTGTCATTTGCCAAGCGTTGCTAAAAGTGTAGGGGCAACGCCGATTTCACCAACACATTTTAAAGATTTCTTTGCCGCAAATAAAGAAAAATTACAAAAATTTGATGGAGCGTCTAAGATTCATCAAGGCAAAGACGACATAGCTCCTCAAAGATTTAACTGTTCTCAATGTCACGCGCCTCAGGCCAATGTTAAGCCTTTGGTAGCCAATAAGTTTAAACCTGAGTTTAGGAATCCTGAAACGAAAAGTAAATCTACTCTACTTGAGCAGCTAAACGAGGGGGTTCAGTAGTGACAAATAGGCGAGATTTTTTCAGAAGTTTTGTTAAGCCTATTAAAAAAGAGGAGGTGGAATACCTCCACCCTCCTTATTTTAAAGAGCTGACCGATTTTGAAAAATGCAGTGAGTGTGAAGAGAAAAAATGCGCCGACGCATGTGAAGAAAAAATCATAAAAATTGTAGATTATAAACCTATTTTGCATTTTTCAGAGTCGGGTTGTACATTTTGTGATGAGTGCGCTAATGCTTGTGAATTGGAAGTATTAAGTATTGAAAACAAAAAAGATATCGGAAAAGCCAAAATCGATATTTTAAAATGTATAGCTTGGAATAAAACCGTATGTAGTTTGTGCAATGATATATGCGATGAGAGAGCAATAAAATTTTACTCTTTCTTTAATCCGGAAATAGATGATAATCTTTGTAACGGTTGCGGCTTTTGTCTAAATGTTTGTCCAACATACGCTATTGAAATCAAAAGGGGGATGGCTTGAAAAAAATAATTATATTTATGATATTGACGATATATTCACTTTTTGCCGATATTAAACCTATCAAAGATATTAAAATTAACGGCGCTGTTTTGGATATGGTTGTTGTTGGAGATAACGTATATGTAGCTACGGATAAAAGTAAAGTTATAGTTTATGATTTAAATTTAAAAATGCTGCAAGAGATAAAAGTTAGGAAAATAAAAGATTTTGTAGGAGAACTTATAGATTCTGATATATATAGCGTAGATGTAATTGATAAAAAAGTTCTACTTTTAGCTCAAGCCGAAGATGGGTATAGCGAGTTATTTATCTATAAGGATGGAAAGCTTGAAAAAGTTTTAGATAAAAGTTTGATGTTTTATGCGAAGGCGGCAAAATTTGCGGATAAAGAAAACGTTATTATGGCTTTAATGAGCGATGAAGTGGTTTTATATAATATAAGAGATAAAAAAGTAGTATATAAAAAAAGCGCTGGCGAATACTTTTTTTCCGCAATGGCTATAAATAAAGCTAGAACTAAAGTTGTTATTGGAGATGAAGGAGGAGAAGTTATAGTAATAGATACGAAAACAGGCGACGTTATAAAAAAATTTGTAGATATCAACAAAGATAAAATCTTGTCTTTGTCGATTAATCAAGATTTTGTAGCTGCTGGAAGCAGGGATAAAACGTTAGTAGTTTATAATCTAAATTTTGGAACAAATAAAAAGATTAAAGGCGATTTTTTTGTTTATGTTGCATCTATCTCACCTAGTAGTAGCTTAATTGCATATGGTGATAATGAAAAATATGATATAAAAGTGATAGATTCTACAAACCTAGATAGGAAGTTTCTTTTAAAAGGTCACAAAAATATAATAAACAAAATCGTTTTTATAAATGACAATATTTTGTTTAGTGGTTCAGAGAGTGGAGAAATAAAAAAATGGAGGTTAAAATGAATATTTCAAGTTGTGTTATAAGATGTCATCCAAAAGATTTGGAAGTAGTTAAAAAAAGAGTTGAAGATAGCGGTGTTTGCGATATTCATATAGTTGATGAAAAAGGTTATATCATAGTGACAATTGAGGGTGAAGGTATTGAAGAAGAGGTGAAAAAGTTAAAAACGCTTCAATTCTTAGAAGGAGTATTAAGCGCGGATATGATCTATTCATATAGTGAAGAGGAGCTAGATCAAGCCAGAGAAAATTTTGAAGTTATAGACAATCCTGTGCCAGAGATTTTGGAAAAAGATGTTAGAGCTGAAGATATCGTATATAATGGGGATTTAAAGAAAAAATACATATAAGGGATTTAAATGGATATTTCTTATGATATGTTTATAGAAACGGAAGTGCCAAAAGATGAGCTTATTATTTCTAGAACTGATTTAAACGGGGTTATAACATATGCAAATGAAACTTTTGCAAAAATCTCAGGTTATGCTCCGGAAGAACTTTTAGGAAAGCCACATAGCGTTTTAAGACATCCAGATATGCCTAGCAGAGTGTTTAAAGAGTTGTGGGAGACTATTAAAGCAGGAAAGACTTGGAGCGGTTATGTTAAAAATCTTAGAAAAGATAGAGGTTTTTATTGGGTTTATGCTGAAGTAAGTGGAGTATATAAAAATGGTAAGCTTGTAGAGTATAAATCTATGAGAGGCTTCGTACCTAAAGATAAAAGAATACAGATGCAAAAACTTTATGATAAAATTAGATTGGAAGATAAAGAAAAAGTGAGAGAGATATCATACCTTACTTTTGATGTATATTATAAAATTGTGACAAAAGCGAGACAGGAAAATATGGAGCCTGGCGAATGGCTGGAAAAATTGATTAAAAAAGTATAAAATATATAAAAATTGACTTATATCAATAAACTTTAATAATAGTTGTGATAATATTTGCGTATGGAGCAACAAAGATTTATAAAAAAAGTATATTAAATAAAAAGTTAAAAGTAAAAAAACAAACCAAATCTTAAAAGGAGTAAGAATGAGAAAAGTACATTTGAGTTTGATGGCGGCGACCATTTTGGCTGCAGGATTGTCAACTACGGCTAATGCTAGCGCTTTAGAAAATATTTTAAGTGACGCTCAGTATAGTGTTGAAATAAGACCGAGATATGAATATGTGGATCAAGATGGTAAAGAGACAGCTAAAGCTCCAACTGTTAGAACTGCTTTAGGTATGAAAGCTAATTTATTTGAGATTGAGGGATTAAACGGTGAAATCCAAATGATAAACGTGTCAAATTTTGGTTTTAACGGTTATTTCCCTGAAGCGACTAGCAGTTATGCTACTATTATGGATCCATCTCAAACTAGAGTAACTCAAGCTAACATCTCATATAGCGCAAATGACACTACCGTAATTGTAGGTAGAAAAATGGTAGTTTTAGATAACGCTAGATTTATCGGTAACGTTGGCTGGAGACAGATGCCTCAAACTTACGATTTGGGAGCTGTTATATATAACGGCATAGAAAATCTAAGTCTATTAGGCGCATATGTGACTAGAGTTCATACAGTAAAGGAAAATGGACAATTTGATACGGGAAGTATTTTGTTACATGCAACATATAAACTTATGCCTGAGCTTACATTGACAGCGTATGATTATATGATAGAAGATTTTGCAGACCATATAGGTGTTAGAGCGACAGGAAAAGTTGACCTAAATGGAGTAAAAGTGGCTTATGAGGCTGAATACGCGGTTCAAAATGATCCAACACAGGAAGAGAATTTTAGCGGTATAAAACAAGATGCTGATTATTACAAATTAGGTGTGAGTGCGACTGTAGATGCTTTTACAGGCGGCATTGCATATGAGGTATTAAGCGATGCAGGAAATGGTAATGCTCCATTTTCTACTCCATTGGCTACTTTACACGCTATGAACGGATGGGCAGATGTATTTTTACAAACTCCAAATGAAGGTTTGCAAGACCTTAGTATTAAGCTTGCTTATAACGCGGGAGAGTATGGCAAACTTATAGGAATCTATCATGATTTCAAAAGTGATGTAAGTAATAGTGCCGGTGATGATGACTTAGGAAGCGAACTTGATCTAGCTTATAAATACAAAATCAATAACAATCTAGGATTATTGTTGAAGTATGCTGATTATAGCGCTGGAGATGCAACATTTAATTATGTTGACACTACAAAATATTGGGTGCAGCTAGATTATAAATTTAAATCTGAATAATCACTTATGATGGCGGTTCGCCCGCCGTCATTTTTAAATATTTTTCTTTATTCGTAGATTGATCGAAGTCCTTCTTTGTTTATAACTCTAAAACCATCTTCGTTTTTTTCTATAAGTTTTAAAGTTTTTAGTTTTTTTAGTATTCTAGAAAAGGTTTCCGGAGCTATATGTAACTTTTCGGCAATTTGACTCTTTTTCATTTTTATAAAATCATCTTCATGCTCATATATAAATTTTGCCACTCTAGCTGTTGAGTTCATTACTATGTTATTGGTTATAACATCCTCTAAAAACTTAATCTTCTTAGTTAAAGACTTAATAAACATAAAGCTGATATCGGGATTTTTTAAAAACTCTTGCTCAAACTCTTTATAGTCTATTAATACAGCCTGACCGTCCGTGATAAACTCCGCGCTTGCCGGATAGGGCATATTTTCAAGATTTACAATTTCCGCTATCAAAGATACCGGATAAAAGTGGTGTAAAATGATTTTGTTGCCTTTTGAATCAGTTTTATAAACTTGCAAAATTCCGTCTGTCAACAAAATCAAAGATTTTGGTTTTTCTCCTTCAAAAAAAAGCATTGTACCTTTTGTGAAATTTGTTGTTTTTGAGATTTCTTTTAGCTTTTTCAATTGATCTTCATTTAGATTTTCAAAAAGATAGTATTTGCTTAAGTTTTCCATTTTTTCCTCTATTTTTTTTTACAAATTATATAACTTTTTACTTAAAAAAAAAGCTGTTGTTTTAAAGTCTTTATAAATAATTTAAAAAAATATTAATTAGCATATAAATTTATACGTACAGTGTGACTTAAAAGTGACATAAAAATAAAACTAATTTTAAATATTAACAAAAAAGGTCATTTTTTTAAGTTTTTTGACTAATGTCAAAGAAAAAAAATTAGCTTGATTATAAAATTTACTATAACTTTTGGTTTAAAGGTTATATTAAACCAAAATTAAGGAGGAATAGATGGAATACTACTTGCAAGATATTCCTCATACAGATTTTTTGCATATCTTTGTCGTTTCGGCAATGATAATAATTTTTGGTATGGGTTATGCCGCTTTTTTTACTGTCGTGAAAATGAAACTGTTAAACAGATATTTCATGATAGCGGCATATCTTTCGTGGACTATTCAGGCAGCGTGTATGTATTATCTTGGTGTTTTATTAAGAGTGGAGCCATATACGCAGAAAGTGCTAATAGGCGCTATGGTGGGGTATTTAATTTTTCCTCATATTGTCTATTTTGTGCTTGATAAGGTTCATAGACGATTAGAGCACGAAACTGAGGTAAACCAAATCTAAGAAGGAGGAACGATGGAGAACAAGCCTACATCAGTATGGACCAGTAATCGCTTCTGGCGAAGGTCGGCGACGTGGATTACGGGAGTTGCGGCGGTACTTTTGATTCTTTTGACATTTGACTCTATGGGTCAAATGCAGATGGGTACTGCTGAGGATATTCAAAACAAAGTTACAAAGAGAATTCCTTCTCCTGTTGTAATCAATTATAAGATTGATTATGTTTTGGATCCTTACAGAGGACATGAGGTTCCTATAATAGGCGGGAAAACTGTAGACAGCGCTACTGGTAAAGTAAGTAGCAAATTTGAGGAAAAAGAGAAGTTTTTCGGTAGAGACGATTGGAGCGAAGAGGAGGCAAGAGCTCTTATACATAAAGGAAAACTTACGATACAAGCAAAAAACTGTATGGATTGTCATACGCTTCTTGGAAACGGTGCGTATTATGCTCCAGATCTTACAAAAGCTTGGTTGGATCCGGCTTGGAGTTCTGAAGGTCCTTTACAAGCTATGACAGGCGCTAACTCAAAAGAGGAAGCGATGGCCACTTTTTTACAAAATCCTGACAAGTATCCTACTCATGAAAGAATGATGCCAAATCTTGGAATTACCCCTGAAGAGGCAAAAGCGGTAGTTGCTTATCTAAAATTTATGTCGGCTATCGATACTAACGGCTTCCCAAGAAACTTTGGTAAGATAAAAGGAGCGGTAGATGCAAGGAAATAGATTATATGAGGGACAAAAGCTTGCGCTTAAGTATTTTACGGTTGCTATAGTTCTTTTTGGTGCCCAGTTGTTATTTGGGCTTATTGCTGCTATTCAGTATCTATATCCAAGTTTTCTTTTTAATACTTTGGATTTTTCAATCGCAAGAATGGTTCATATAAACGCTTTGGTTGTATGGTTGCTTTATGCAATGATAGGAGCTGTTTATTGGTTGTTGCCTGATGAAGCTGGCGTAGAAGTTGTAGGCGTTAAGTTGGGAACACTTGCGTTTTATATACTGACTGCTGCTGTCGCGGTAGTAGTTCTTGTTTATATCTTTGTTCAAGTTGGACCCGGCAATGAAATGACACTGTGGCTAATAACCGAAGGTAGAGAGTATATAGAAGCGCCTAGATGGGCTGATATCGGTATAGTGGCTGTAGTTCTTGTTTTCTTGTATAACGTATACGCGACAGTTTTAAAAGGAAAGCATAGCGGCATATTAGTAGTTTTAATGGCTGATTTGATTGCTTTGGCAGGTCTTTACTTAGCCGGTATGTTTTATACAGACAATATAGCGGTCGATCAATACTGGTGGTGGTGGGTCGTACACCTATGGGTTGAAGCAACATGGGAAGTTTATGTTGCTGCCGTTGGCGGATATATTCTTATAAAAACGTTAAATGCGAACAGACAAGTTGTTGAGATGTGGCTTTGGATCGAAGTTGCAATGATGTTTGGATCTGGTATCCTTGGTCTTGGTCACCACTACTTCTGGATAGGAACGCCAGAGTATTGGTGGGAGATTGGAGCATTATTCAGCGCACTTGAGCCTGTGCCACTAGTAGGTCTTTTTGTGCACGTACTGTATGATTGGGGTAAAGAGAGAGGAAAAGGAAACAGCATTAAGAATATTCCTGCGTTTGCATGGTTGACGGTCGAGACTTTTGGTAACTTTTTAGGTGCCGGCGTTTGGGGATTTATGCATACATTACCACAAATAAATCTTTACACTCACGGTACTCAATGGCCGGCGGCGCATGGACACCTTGCTTTTTTTGGCGCTTATGTTGCCATTATGATCTCCGCTATTTATCTAGCGGTTCAGGGAAAAGCTGGGTTAAAAGAGATGAAAATGACAAAAGCCGGATGGTGGGCTATCTCTCTTATAACTGTTGGCGTTCTATTGATGACCGTCTCATTAACACTTTCCGCATATACGCAGACAATGGTTGAGAGAGGTATGCATGGCGCTACCTGGGAAGGATATTTTATAGCTCAAGCAAATAAATGGTTTGTACAGGGCATGGGCTGGAGACTAGCATCTGGATTAGCCGTAGTAGCGGGTTACGCTCTATTGGTATATGATCTTTTAACAGTCACGAAAAAACAGCCGGCTGAAGTAACAGAAGGTGAGGCAGCGGTACAAACCGCATAAGCCTACCTTCAGGCTAAATAAGTAAAATTAATTAAATAAATTAAAATAGATTATAAAGGAGGAGAAATGTTTGAGCCTTGTACCGATATAGTATGTAGTTTTTGGTCTATGTTAAACCAGGGACCAATGACTTTAACAATAATACTCCATACGTTGATAGTATTGCCTATGATATGGATCTATTTTGATGAAAAAAAGAAACTACAAAGCGGAGAATGATCTCTTAGTTGAGTTGAGATAGTGGGTAGGGGAACAAACCAACATCTCAAAAGGAGTTAACGATGAAATTAAAAGTAGGGTTAAGCGCAATCTTGGCGGTAGGTTTACTTGGCGGCATAGCTACTAATGCAAATGCGTCTATAAAACTTTCAAAAGAGGAGATGAAAAAGGCTACTCAAATATATTTCGATAGATGTGCCGGTTGTCACGGTATGCTTAGAAAAGGTGCTTTGGGTCCGAATCTCTTGCCAAAAAAAACTAGAGAGATGGGAACTGATGCTTTATACCATATCATTTACAACGGTACTCCTGGCGGTATGCCTGATTGGGGCGCATCCGGTGAGATGAGCAAAGAAGAAACTAAGCTAATGGCCAAATTTAT
>JALWIX010000108.1 GCA_027082175.1 Campylobacterales bacterium | reverse complement strand
GCTAATTCAAGAATAAGATTTCAATACTTAAAAGATAGAAGCAAGCTCTTTAACGGAGTTAAAAAAGATATAGACGAGTTTTTAGTAGAGCTCAATATCGCAATAGGAACACACTTTCATCAAGAGTAAAAGAGTTTTTCTCTTTTACTCGCTTAAGAGTTCTCTAGCAAAAACATAAATAGCGGCATTATAAAGGGCTAATATATAGAGTATTACTAAAGCTACCGGAAGTAAAATAAGCGTCATAGATAAAATCACAGATAGAGTATAAAATACAAAAACCGCTATAGACCAGATTAGGATCAACACAAAGTAGCTTTTATTGAAGGTTTTTTTCCAAAAAGAGGGCTTTAGAAGTAAAAAGCTTTTATTAAAAGCTTCGTTAAAACTTTCACTCATAAAAACTTCGCCAAAAACTGCAGGCAAAACGTAAAAAAGAAATCCTACTATAGTCAATATAACAATCGAAGGAACAAAATATACCCCTACCATTTGAAAAAATATCTCTTGTTGATTTACGCTCTCAAAATGGTTTATACTCTCAAAATCAGCTCCTCCAAAAGCCATTGCCAATACAAATATAAGAAAAAAGAGTATTAATGCGATAAAAAAGAGTCCTAAAAATGCGCCGGCCGCTTCTGCTAAATAGCGCGTCAAAAAGTCGCTAATTTTCATTTGCGTAGCTTCACTTGCCACATCCTCCTTATTTTGCGCATTTTTTACCACCCTTCCAAAATATATCTGTATCGAAAGATTTAGTACAGAGTAGGCAAAAACAAACACTATTCCAATTATCGGAAGATAACTAAGAAGATTAAGAAGTATTAAAACACCTATTACCGCAAACGATAGAGCATAGTTTGATTTAAAAAACTCTATAGATAATTTCAAAGCGGCTAAATTGTTTTTAGATACCATTGTGACTCCTTTAAACAAATAATGACATAATCTTTTTTAACATCCGCTTTTTTTCATATTTTTAGCACTTTCTATAGGAAATCTTTTCTCGTTTTTAGCAATCTTATTTTTGGAAGCTTCGTAAAGATCGATACCTAGTACGGAAGAGAGTCTCAATAGATAATGAAGTACATCAGCCATCTCCTGGGCAATCTCTTTTTTCTCTTCTTCGCTAAATTCATTAGCTTTCTTATCGCACCACTGGAAATGCTCCATCAATTCAGCCGCTTCTATAGCTACGCTCATTGAGAGATTCTTTGGAGTATGATACTTTTGCCACTCTCTTTTTTCTATAAATTCATCCAAAAGTTTTTGAAGCTCATAAAGATTACCTTTCATTTATTCACTCTCTAAAATTAGTTTTATTTATCTATAACTTTTATTAAAGTCTCCTTTTTTGCCTTTTCAACAAAACTTATGCCTCTTGCTCTAAAATCTAAACTTTTGATCTGTTCACTAAGTATTGCTCCTTTTATCTTACCTTCAATCACTACTTCAAAAAAAGGATAATCATTAATCTTACTTGTAATTGGACAACATATTATAAATCCCGTAATTTTAATTTATAAGGAGATATGACAAGTGCCGGTCTTTTTCCAGACTGTTCATGCTCACCTTGAGGATTGAAATTTATCCAAACAATATCCCCTTTTGAAGGTATATAATCTACCATAATTCTTTGCCTTGAGGTTTTCCAAAATCTATCTCTTTATGGCGATTTTTTTCTTCAATTTTACTTAAAAGTTCATCTAATGATTTTTTAGGCAGTATAACAATATTTCCACCAACAACTTTTATCTCAACTTTTTTATATTCACTCAAATTCAACATATCCAAAATCCTTTTTGGGATTCTAATACCTAAGCTGTTGCCCCATTTTTTTATTAGCGCTTCCATATCGACTCCTTGTATAAACATTGTTTATACAAATTAATACAGTTTGTCAAACCATTTAAATATATAAAACATAAGTTAGTCAATATCATTTATCAAAAAAATCATTAGAGTAAGATTTTAATTTCCTATATATCTTCTCAAAATCGCTGCTGTAAACTCTTGTATGTCCTATAGACGTTATGAAGTTGGTATCTCTTTGCCATCTTGGAACAAGGTGCAAATGAATATGCTCAGCTATTCCGGCTCCAGCTGCAACTCCCAAATTCATACCCAAATTTACGCCTTCTGCTCTAAATCTCTCTTTTAAAAGCCTAACTCCACGTTGTGCTAACTCACTCATCCTAAGCCAAATATCGCTATCAAGATTTTCAAG
>JALWIX010000107.1 GCA_027082175.1 Campylobacterales bacterium | reverse complement strand
CTACGGTTATTGATGATGGATGATGGATGGTGGATGATGGATGATGGATGTTGGATGATGGATGTTGGGTTTTGGATGTAGGATGGTGGATGATAGTGTAAGTTGGCGTGACTTTTTCTTTTAGAGAATTTTCATCGAGCAGTGAAGCTATAAGGTTTTGCCAAGAGATATGGGAGACTGTTTTTTTGGCGTTTTTACCCATCTGTATAGTTTTTGGGATATCGTTTACAAGTTTTTGCATAGCTTTGGAGAGTTCATCTACATCCGGTTTTACAACTAAACCGTTAAAATCATCTTTGACAAGTTCATTTACTCCTCCGCTATCGGTAGTCGTCAATACCGCTTTTTGCGAGCTCATCGCCTCTATGGTTATGAGTCCGTAGTCTTCGTCATAAGGCACAAAAGGGATAAAAAGAGCGTTGGCGTAGTGTTCTAAAAGCTCTTTATCGGTTATAAAACCTAAAAATTTTATGCGTTTGTCATCTTTTGCCAACTCTTTTAGTTTTTTCTCCTGTCCGCCTGTACCGGCTATAAAAAATGGAATATCGGTTTTTACCTTCTTGTAGGCTTTGATCAAAAGGTCGATTCGTTTTAAGTCCTCAAGACGGCTTGCCGTAAAGATATAGTTATAGTCTTTGGAGTTAAAACCCTCTAACGATGATGGGTGGTGTATAACTTTTACGGGAACATTTTTAGGAAAGTAGTTCTCTCTTAGAGCTACATTTTTTGAGATAGCGTTGTAAGAGACTATGCGAGTCGGTGATAGAGCGATGGTGTCTAAAGCATGGATAATGGCTCTTGTGAGAGGGTTTGGAAACTCAAAAGTATCAGGAGGGAGTAGATGGGTTACGGTTTTAAGATAGGCAAGCTCGTTAAAGAGGGATTTTGGATTTTGGATTTTGGATTTGGGGTTTTGGATGATGGATGTTAGGAGCTTTTCAAGGTTGTTAAGAAGAGTGCTTTTTTGGGTAATCTGGGTAAAATCTTCGGATTTATCACTTAGATGATAGAGATCATAAACTCCTCTGCAAGTGTGTTGCATATATACTATATGGTGCGGATGGTTTATCATCCAGGCTGGGTACTTTGTAGTAATGACAGCGTCAAAATGGCTTAAATCAAGCTCGGAAAATTTTTTGTAACACTCCATAAGCGACCAAAAATCTTGATCTTTGCAAGGGATTTTTATGAGTTCTAGGTCGTGGTTTGAAAGAGCGTTAAAAGAGGTTAGCATACCGATAAAAAGTTTTTCCGCTCCACCTACCAGAAATGGTACGGGGCTTGGGGCGACAAGGGCAATCTTCATAATTCTCCTTTATTTTCTGCCAATTACGGCGTAGTCTTCGGATTGGTTTATCCACTCGTCAACAAATGGCTGTAAAGCGCTATCTTGAAGTTTGATAGGTTCAAACTTTTGCACTGGTAAAATCTCTATATCTTTAAATCCCGTAAATTCTAATAAAAATTTTGCCAAATGAGGGGGGATTGGGTTTTTGTGGGTAGGGTCTGTGTAAAAGTTGCAAGCGCCTACTCCAAGATTTTTAGGGTTTGGGGTTTCAAAGATAATTGTTCCATCTTTTTTCAAAACTCTAAAGGACTCTTGCAGTAGTTCTATAAGAGTTTCAAAGGGTAAATGCTCTATGATGTGAAATCCGGTAATAGCGAATATCGACTCATCAGGTAGCGTTTTAAGGTATGTAAGAGCATCGGAGTGTATAGCTTTAAGATTTCTTTGATTTAGCTCTTGTACGCTAAGTTCATTTAAGTCTATACCTACTGCATCTATTTGGTTTTCTTTAAGAAGTTCCAACCATTCGCCTCTACCGCATCCAAGATCAAGAACGAAAGCTTTTTTATCTATATATGGAAGATAGATTTGCAATCTCTTTTTTATCTCCTCTTTGCTTCCTCTAAATCTATTCTCAAATTTAATATAAAACTCTTCTAAAAAAACCTTTTTAAGTTCAACAATTTTTGATAAATTACTTTCGTTAAACTTTTGTTCAGGCAATTTCTTCTCTGCCTCTTTAATCAGTATATTGATCTGCTGTTTAAGCTTTTGTATTATCAAAAGAGAAGACTCATAATAGTTTAATCGCTGATTTATATCCTCTTGATATACTTTTAAATTATGAGTAAATACTTGCTCTAAACTTTTCATACTTTTTTCGACTCTTTTTATCTCATTATAACAATCCTGTTTATATAAATTTAAGTTATGGTTTACTTTTTGCTCTAATCTGTAAAAACTT
>JALWIX010000106.1 GCA_027082175.1 Campylobacterales bacterium | reverse complement strand
CTTTTTAATTCATTTTCTATTATCTGATAAACTTCACTGTCATAATCTTTTAAAATACTCATTCTTCTTCCTTTTTTTCGTTTTGTTTAGTTTCGTCTATTTTTGGCTTCATTGCGGGAAATAAAATTACGTCTCTTATGGTGTGCTGATTGGTTAGCAACATCACCAATCTATCTATACCTATGCCCTCTCCCGCTGTAGGAGGCATACCGTAACCTAAAGCTCTAACAAAGTCCTCATCCATATGCATCGCTTCGTCGTCAACTTCTTTATTGGCTACTTGCGCTTTAAATCTTTCATATTGATCCAAAGGATCGTTAAGCTCGTTAAATCCGTTTGCAATCTCCTTCCCGGCGATAAAAAGTTCAAATCTCTCGGCTATATTCGGATTTTCATCGCTTCTTCTAGCAAGAGGACTTATATCGATAGGAAAGTGCGTAACAAATGTCGGATTTATCAGTTTGTCTTCAACAAAATTATCAAATAGTTCAGCCTGCAAAGAGCCTAAAGATAGTCTTTCGTCAACCTCTATGTCTTTTGATTTTAAAAACTCGATAATCTTATCTCTATTTTCAACTATTTCGGGATCAACTCCGCCTATTTGGACAATTGCGTCTAAATATTTTACTCTTTTAAAAGGCGTCGAAAAATCGATAGTATATTCGCCGTAAGGCAGCTGTTTTGGAATAGATAATTTTTCAAAAATATAATCGAAAAGGTTTTCTGTTAGTTTCATCAAATCTTCGTAAGTATGGTATGCCCAGTAAAACTCTATCATTGTGAATTCAGGGTTGTGAGTGGCGTCCATTCCTTCGTTTCTAAAATTTCTGTTTATCTCAAAAACAGCTTCAAAACCGCCCACGACCAATCTTTTTAAATATAATTCCGGAGCGATTCTTAGATACCTGTCGATACCTAAAGCGTTATGGTGAGTTATAAATGGTCTGGCGTTTGCTCCTCCTGGGATAGGATGCATCATAGGCGTTTCAACTTCTAAAAAACCATGCTTTTCAAAAAACTCTCTTATTAAACTAACTATTTTACTTCTAGTTCTAAAAATATCTCTTACATCAGGATTCATAATCATATCTAGATATCTTTGTCTATATCTTAGTTCTTTATCTTGAAGTCCGTGATATTTTTCAGGAAGAGGGATTATCGCTTTTGTAACAAGATTTAGTTTTTCTACATGGAGTGTAAGCTCGCCGGTTTTTGTAATAAAAGGATATCCGTAAGCTTCAATGATATCTCCGACTTCTATTAGCTTTTTTACTTTTTTAAACCATTCGTCTCCAAGCGCGTCTTTGTTAAAATATATCTGAACTATACCGGTATCGTCTTCGATTTTAGCAAATGCGGCTTTGCCCATAAGTCTTAAAAACTTTATTCTGCCTATTAAAGAGACTTTTTGAGAAATATCTTTTTTTTCTTCCAAATCTTTTACGTATGAATATTTTTCCAAAAACTCTTTATTGGCAATCTCTTTTTTAAAACCGGTACCGTAGGGATTTACTCCGGCTTCTCTTAACTCATTGGCTTTTTGAATTCTTAGTTTCTCATATTGGTTGTCAAAAATCAATATCCATCCTTTACTGTTTTTTTGTTTCGTTGTTTTCAAAAGTCTGTTCGATCTTATCTTTTATCTGTTTAATAGTCTCGTTTTCTATACTCTTTTTGATATCCTCTTGCACTTCGGCGGTTTTTTCTTCCACTTTTTGGGTAATCTCTTTAGGGTTTAGTTTTATAATGTAGCTTCCGGTTTTTTCCATGAGAGGGAAAAGCAGTGAGTTTTTAGTGTATTTATCAACTATGTTTTTTGCCGCTTCGATATTGGAAACTGCGAAAACTATAACGGAAAGTATCAAAAAAACTTTTGCCGCTCCAAACAGAAAGCCCGCTATTTTGTCTATCGGTCCTATGCCGCTGGCGCTGCTTAGTTTTGCAAAAAGTTTTCCAAGTAGTAGCATCGCTAGCCAAAAAGCTGTCAATGTTACTAAAAATCCTACGAAAGTAAGCGCGGCTGGATTTTTTATCTGAAAGATATTTTGGTTTATAAATTCTCCTATATTTTGTCCGTAGTGCGATCCTACGTAGATTCCGCCTATTATTCCTACGAGTCCGAAAGCCTCTTTAATAAAGCCGTCAATAAGTCCTTTTAAACCCAAAAGAATAACAATAGCGCCTATTATCAGATCAAAATATGAAAAGCCATCCATTTTTTTTCCTATATCTTTAAATTTTTAAAGCGAAATTATACAATTTTTGCATAAAAAGGTAAATAAACCGAATGATTGAATATTTTGTATTGAAAATCGAAAGAATAAAAACAAAATTTCATTTTTTAAACCTAAACAATTTTTTTAAGAGATAGTTTCTTTACGCTAGTTTAATATTTGTTTTTGACAACATTTGAAAACTTCTTTAAAAAATATTGACGAATTAATCGTTAAGCCGACGCTATTGGCTTCGAGCCTTTAAGCGTCTATGTAAATTCGCAAACCCTACTATATTGCGCTTCTTTTTTGATAGACTCATTTTTTTTGCTTTTGTAAAAGAAATTTTCAAATTAAAACGATAAAGCATTCGTCAATTTCAAAATATCTATAAAGTTTGTATTAAATTTTTAAGTTCTTCCGGCCTGTTTGAGTACCTTAACGCATCTTCTTTTGTTATCATTTGGTTTTTAAGCAGTTTTAATATTATTTGCGTTTGTGTTTGCATACCTGTTTGTTGTTGATTTAGTTGCATTTGTGAATATATTTGATGAGTTTTGTTTTCCCTTATAAGGTTGGCGATCGCAGGAGTGTTGATAAGTATTTCAAATGTAGCTACCCTTCCACCTCCTATTTTTGGGATAAGCGCTTGGGAGATAACGGCTACCAAACTAGTAGAGAGCATAGCCCTTACTTGCGGTTGTTCGTCTCCGCTAAATACGTCAATAATCCTATTTACCGTTTGAGATGCCGAGTTTGTGTGTAAAGTACCAAAAACGAGGTGACCAGTTTCCGCAGCGGTTAATGCCGCCGAAATAGTCTCTTTATCTCTCATTTCTCCAACTAGGATAATATCTGGGTCTTCACGTAAAGCGTATTTTAAAGCCGTGGCGAAAGATTTTGTATCCGAGCCAACTTCTCTATGGGAAAAAAGTGACTTATTGTGTTCATGAACGAACTCTACCGGGTCTTCTATAGTTAAGATATGCTTTCTTTCTTGCATGTTGATCTCATTTAACATTGCCGCCAAAGTTGTAGATTTACCGCTTCCCGTAGGTCCTGTTACCAGGATAAGACCTTTTTCTCTTTTAATAAGTTGATAAAAAATTTCAGGAGCATTTATATCTTCTAGTGTTGGAACTTTAAGAGGAATTATTCTAAATGCGGCGGCTATATCGCCTAAAGTTGTATAGTAGTTTGCTCTAAATCTCCCTATATTTGGAACCATAAGAGCAAAATCCAGCTCTCCCTCTTCTTCAAAAATCTTTTTTTGTTTATCCGTAATTATTCCATAACACATCTCTTCAATCTGTTTGCCGTCTAGTTTAGGGAGATTAAGAGGAATAAGTTTGCCGTCGATTCTTACTTGCGGTTCGCTTCCGCTAACTAGGTGTAAATCCGAAGCTTTATAAGCAATAACGCTTTTTAATAGTTTTCTAATATCCAATTCACTCATTTTTAATCCTTAATCTATTCGATTATTTTGGGAACTATGAAGAAATTATCGGATGATTTTGGAGCGCGCTTAAGAATATTCACGCCTATCTCTTCGTTTAAGCGGGGCTCGTCTTTTCTAAAGGGAGAACCTCCTTCTAGTGTCGTAAAAGTGGCTTCTAATTTTGAGATATCGAGTTCGTTCAAATTTTCTGCGAACTCTAAAAATCTATTTAGCTCTTTTAATATCTCGTCCTTTTTCGTTTCGTCTATTTGAATTTGAGATAAAACTTCTAGTCTTTGTAACAATTTGGAATCTATTTGCATTTTTTCTCCTGAAATCGAGGTATTGTTGTTGTTTTCTTTAACGCCATTTTACCATAAAATAATGTGCTTTTTATATTTTATTTGATAATATAGCGAGTTATAATTATGAGAGATTTTTGACGCTATAACGTAATTTAAAGGGGAAAAATTGGGTGTTAAAGAGAATATAGAGTTTTTGAAAGAGGAGATATCTAACGAAGAGAAGATGCTTGAGCAGATAGTGAAAGCCGAGAGATTTTACAAAAAATTCAAAAAGCCTCTCATAGCTTTTGCGGCGGTAGCGACAATAGGCGCTATGGGTTATGTGGGATATGAGATGAAAAAAGAGCAAGATTTAATAGTTTCTAATGAAGCATATTTAAAACTTCTTAAAGACCCCGAAAATAGTGAGGCTTTGCAAACTTTAAAAGAGAAAAATCCCATACTTTATGCCGTTTTTGAGTTTAAAGAAGCCGTAAAAAATAACGACGCTAAAAAGCTTGAGGAGATAGCCTCAAAAAATATATCTATTATATCGAATATTGCAAAATATCAAGCGGCGTCTCTTTTGCGAAATAAAGAAAAATTGCAAAGTTATCAATATGATCAAAAGGCGATATTAAAGGACTTGGCTATTTTAGAAGAGGCTTTTTTGCTCTATGAAAAAGATAGTGTAAATGTGGCTAGGGAAAAGCTTAAAAACGTTAAAGAAAACTCTATCGTTTACCCTTACGCGCAATTTTTGCTCCATTATGGAATAAAAGGAAATATATAATGAAAAAGTTTTATTTCATTTTTTTTCTCTCTTTTTTATTTTTTAGCGGATGTAGTTCTAAGCAATATTTTGAGCCTAAAGAGATTGCCGGAAAAGTTGAGTTTGACAAAAAGTTGCCGGCAAAAATCATAGATGTTACCAGAGACGGCGCCACCTTGGAAAATGGGCAAGTTATAACGAAAGACGGTCTTCTTGACATAAAACTTCCTAAAGAGTTTGAGTTTATTGGAGACGCAAAAGAGTATGTCGTTGGGGCTAAGAATTGCGGAGATATAGTTATAATCGATAAAAAAAGCAAAAAAACTGTTTATAAAAAACATTTTGATTTTAAAAGAGCAAGCGCTGCAAAAATAGAGGGGGACCTGCTTGCTTTGATTTTTGATAATAATGAGATTATGATTATTGATTTTAAAAAAGATGAAGAACTTTTCTCTCAAAAATCGGATAAAATCTATTCTGTTGACGCTAAAATAGCTTCTCCCTATTTTTTAGGCGATCTTGTTTTATTTCCTACATTGGACGGAAAAATAATAATAGTAGATAAAGTAGGCAAAAGGGTTATAAGAAATATCTTGGTGGGTACGGAAAAATTTTTGAACAATATCATTTTTTTAGACGTTATAGACAATAGGTTGATAGCCGCAACTCCAAATAAAGTCGTTTCCGTCAATCCTCAAAATATAAACACTATAAATATCGACTTAAACGATATTCTTTATGTTAAAGACGCCGTATATATTTTGGCAAAAGACGGAAGAGTAATAATGACCGATCCCGATCTAAATATATTAAAAACAAGAAAATATCCTTTTGCCCATTTTACAGGAATTGTTTACGGAGAATATATGTATATTATAGAAAAAGAGGGCTATATAATCGCTACCGATAAATCTTTAAGAGTATCGAACATTTTTGAACTTCCCGATGCGATTGAGGACTATATCTATACTTCCAAAGATAAAATTTTTTATAAGGATAGGTTTTTTCAACTAAACAAAACTAAATAGAAATGAGAAATACGGTAGAGATTTTTAAAAATAAAAATATTTTGTTTAAAGAGTTAAATAGGGTTGTTTTAAGGGATTTTGGAATAAAAAAGAGATACGAAGTTTTTGAAGGAGTAGATATCGATAATAGATACCATCTTATTTTCAAGGTGGAAAGAAAAAGTAGATTCCTCTCTAAAAACGCCGATGATTTAATATATATCTATCAAGAAATATCTAATAAGAAAGAGCATGGATTTAGAAGCGTTTATGTTCTTTTTTTGACGCCTTTTTGCTCTAAAGCAAAAAATATTTTAATGAGTAACGGTTTTAAGGTTTTAGATGCTTCTATGTGATATTGGAAACAGTTTTGCTCATTTTTATGACGGTAAAAAAGTGTGGAGAGAAGAAATCAGCGGCTCTTTAGAAAAATATTTTAAGAAGAGGGTCTATTTTATCAATGTTAATGAAAATATTAAAAGTGTGTTGAACAATCTTAAAAACTGGATCGATTTGGAAAAATATACATATTTCGATACGAACTATACAGGTATGGGAATAGATAGAAAAGTGTTGTGTATTGCCGTAGAGGACGGTGTGGCGGTGGATGCTGGCAGCGCTATAACCGTTGATTTAATGGATAAAGGAATACACAAAGGCGGCTTTATAATGCCTGGTTTTAAAAGAATCCAAGAAAGTTACTCTTTGATTTCGAGTCGACTTAGTTTTAGTCTCGATTTTGATATAGATTTAAACGATATTCCTAGCAATACTAAAAGCGCAATTAGTTACGGCGCTATAAAGCCGGTGGTTTTGGCTATAAAAGATTTTGCCAAAAATAGAAAGATTTATTTAACGGGCGGAGACGGAGAGAAGATTTTGCCTTTTTTGAATAATGCGGAGTATGATGAAAAGTTGATATTTGAAGGTATGAAAAAGATATTAAAGGAAAAGCTATGCTAACGATTGCGCTTCCTAAAGGAAGGATTGCAAAAGATACTTTGGAGATATTTGAAAAAATTTTCGACAAAAAGTTCCAGTTTGGAGAAAGAAAGCTTATTTTGGAAGAAGGTGGTTTTAGATTTTTACTCGTCAGAAATCAAGACGTGCCAACCTATGTTTATCATCAAGCAGCGGATATAGGCGTGGTAGGTTTGGATGTCTTGGAAGAACAAAAACTTGATCTTGTTAGACTACTTGACATGAATATAGGTAGATGTAAAGTTGCAATAGGAATCAAAAAAGAGGAGGAATTGGACTTTTCTAAACCATCTTTTAAAGTCGCTACTAAAATGGTAAATATTGCTAGAGATTTTTTTTCAAAAAGGGCTATTCCGGTTGAGATAATAAAACTTTACGGCTCAATAGAGCTTGCGCCGTTAATAGGACTTGCCGATATGATTGTCGATATTGTCGAGACCGGTGAAACTATGAAACAAAACGGTTTGAAACCCGCCTATACCATTATGGAATCAAGCGCCCATCTGATAGCCAACAAAAACAGTTTTTATTCAAAAAAAGATGAAGTTTTAGATATTTATGAAAAGATATCTTTGGCGATAAAAGGATAGATTTGAGTTTAGATTTATACGCTAAAATAGAGCCTTATCTTGGATTTGAAAAAGAGGTAAACGAACTACATGATATTTTTTTGGAAAAACTTTTAAATTTAGAAGCGAAAAAGGTTCTTGATATCGGGTGTGGAAGCGGCGATTTTTTAGTAAAAGCCAAAAAAGCGGGAATAGAGATAGAAGGTATTGATCTTAGTTTTAATATGGTGCAAAACGCTTTAAAAAAAGGAGTGAAGGCGTATCGCAAAGATTTGTGTGAAGTGGACGGCAAATATGATGCGGCGGTAGCTATTTTTGATGTTTTAAACTATTTAAATTTCGAAAATTTAAAAAAATTCCTCTGTTGTGTCGATAATGTTTTAATAAAAAATGGCCATTTCATTTGCGATATAAATACTCTTTACGGTTTTGAAGAGATTGCTCAAGGGGTCGTGGCTATTGAGAGAGATGGCGTTTTTATATCTCTTGACGCGGAGTTTGAAGATAAAGAGTTGAAAACTAAGATAGTGTTGTTTGAAGAAGAGGATAAAGGTTGCTATAGGAAAAGTAGAGGTGAAATCGTGCAGTATTATCATGATATAGATAGTCTAAAAAGCTGTAAAAGTTTAAAACTCAAAGATGTAGATTTTATAGCGCTCTTTTCCGATATTTCCGACAAAGCAATCTTAACTTACGAAAAGGTATGAAATAATGGGTCTTTTTGGATTTGGGAAAAATAAAAAAAATAACGAAGAGAAAGATGTAGTTGAAAATAAGAAAGAGACGAAACTAAGCAAAAGAAACTATGACAGATATCATGTGCAAAATCTTTATATTCCAGGTTTTGGGGAAGTTTTAGATATTTCAAAAGCGGGGGCCGCGATAAAAAAAGTTGACGTAGATGAGATAAAAAAAGAGAGTATAGATATAGAACTTGAGAATGTGGAAGTTAAAGCTAAGATAAGAAGACAGACTCTAAAAGAAGTAGGAGTCAATTTTGAAGATGAGATAAATACTGAAGAGATAATAGAAAAACATATTAAAAAGCCTAAAAAATATATGTTTAAAAAGAGTTCTTACGTTTCAAAAATAGATTTTGATGAAGACGACACGCTTGAAAAGATAAAAGCGGTAATAAACTTGATGTTGGAACTTGATGATCCAAATTCTTCGGTAGAAAAGTTTAGGCCTCACATAGAAGCGTTGCCGGCTTTAAGAGAAAAAATCTTAAAAAAGGCAAATACCGTAGAATCTGCGGCAAAATCAAAAATAGAAAATATAACTTCTGCTATTACGAGAATAGGCTTTGAAGAGACTAAAAAGATTGTGTATGATTATATTAACGCGCAGATATCATTATCAAATGAAAACTTTACGAACTTTGAGCATTACGAGTTTTACAATATTTTAAAATCTTCTATTTTTAAAAAACTTGCTCCTCTGTTTTCCTTTAGAGATATTAGAAGCGAAGGTAGATCATTGTTGACTACGGACATAATAGGTATAGAACTTCTGATAAATATGGCTCCGAAAGGGTTTAAAAATATATACAAATCTCCTAAAGAGCTATACTCTTATATCTCTAGAGTGTATGAAGAGAAAATTTTCGGCGTCAACTTTTTAGAAGTAAACAAGGAGTATTTTGTAAATCGTCTTGGGCTATTTAAATATCTATATGACGGATATATTTTAGCTCATCTCTCTCGCCATCCTCATCTAGAGTTAAATAATCATTTTGGTATTACGTTAAGCTCTAGAAAACTTAGGTTTTCTTATATAGCGTATTTGACGATTTTGGCTTTGGAATTTATATTGTCCAAAGATAAGAGAAGCGGGATTGTGTTTTTAAACAGGCTAAAAAGATTTGGATTTGACAGTTCAAAAGCTATATCTTTTTTAAATGAAACCATATTTGAAGCAAACGAAATTCTTGAAAAGTTGGAGGTAGAAAACAAAATCAGACCCGTATCGTATCCAAATATAGCTTTAGGAATAGAAAAAAGTTTTGGCAAGGAGCTTCATATTTCCGCTTTTATAGAAAAGATGGATTACGTTTCTAAAAACAACATTAACAGAGTCGCTTTTAGATATGAGGACTCTTTATGCGCGATGAAATTTATTGACGCCGCTATAAACTCTTTAGAGTTTAACTTTTACGATATGCCTTTTTGTGTGGTACCGTCGCAAAACCTAAAAGACGACGACTTAAAATTGGAAACTTTTAACGGGTTTGATTTAGTTATTTTTAAAGATATCGAAAAGCTCCATAATAGTCTAATGACCGATTTTTTAAAGTTATGGAAAGATTTTGAGGGCAAAATCTTTGTGACGTATAGCGCTTATTCTATGATTGATTTTAAGCGTGAGGAACTTCATTCTTTATTTAAAGATTATATCATAGAAGCCCCTTCTTGTTTCGATCATCAATACATATACAAAACAATGCTAGAAGCGGCTTGTAAGGAACTCAATACCGAACTTGATAAAAAAGTGTGTAGTGTTAACGATTATTTAGATGAGATTTATTCTTTAGAATCGATCTATAAAATATGCGTAGAAAAATTTTTTAAAGAGACATAAAAGGGGCAAAGCCCCTTTGGGTCAAAGTTAAAATAGAGGCTTAATCTCCTCGAATGGATTAGCGATAACTCTTTTTCTATCAACTATATATGGAACGATAGCGGCATGTCTTGCTCTTTTAATAGCCTCTTCCACCATCTCTTGATGTTTTTTACAGTTTCCCGTAAGACGTCTTGGCATTATTTTATATCTCTCGCTTAAAGAGTGTTTTATAAGCTCTACATCTTTATAGTCTATAAACGTTACTTTAGCTTCGCAATATTTACAATATCTTTTTTTGAACTTTCTTTTTTCCGCCATAATTATCTCCTAACTAAAATGGTATTTCGTCATCTTCAATATCGATTTCCGGTATTTCCGGTTTAGAAGCCGTCTTTTGGTACTCGCTTTGAACCGGTTTTTGGTTGTTGATTTCTGAAGTCGGTTCAGCGATAGGGCTTATTGCCTGTTCTTCTCTTCCCCCTATCATCTGCAAGTTATCCACGGCAATCGAGTGTTTGCTTCTTTTTTGTCCGGAAGAGTCAACCCACTGCTCGAAAACAAGTCTTCCCTCTATAAGAACTTTTCTTCCTTTAGATAGGTACTGATTGGCTATCTCCGCAGCCCTGCCAAAAAGAGTGATGTCTATAAAACAGACCTCCTCTTTTTGTTCTCCGGTTTGGGTTTTAAATCTTCTATTGGTAGCTATGGCCGTTTTTGCTATAGCCGTGCCGTTTTGGGTATATCTAAGCTCTATATCTCTTGTGAGATTTCCGAGCAGTACGACTCTGTTATACATGTTGTTTCCTGTTATTCGGATGCTTCTTCAGTTGCTTTAGTCTGCTTTTGCGCTTTTTGAACCATTTTTTCCCAAGCCGCTATATCTTTTTTAGTTTCATATTTGATAGTCAAAAATCTTATAACATCTTCCGTGATTCTGTAGATTCTCTCAAGTTCTCTAACAGTTTGCGAAGGAGCTTTGAAGTATATGACAAAGTAGTGTCCTCTCTCAAACTTCTGTATAGGATAAGCAAGCTTTCTGACACCATAGTCCTCATATGCGCTTACTTCTCCGCCATTTTTTTCTATAACTTCTTTTATGAAGTTAAATCTTGCCTGAGTCTCTTCTTCCGTAAGAGTAGGCTTTAACACGAAAAGTGTTTCGTAATATCTCATCTTTTCTCCTTTTGGCTATATATCCGGCAAAGCCGGCAAGGTTATTTTAGATTGCTCTAAAATAGGCGCTGATGATATCATAATAAAGCTTGTATTTTTATTAAAGAAGAAAACAAAAAACTCTTTTTTTCTATATTGGAAACGCTTTTTATGGTGAGTTCACTATCTTGAAGAGCTTTAAAAATATCCAAAAAATTTTGTTCTTTTAGTTTTATAGCCAACTGCACCCTCTCTTTTTCGATCTGAGGTGGAAGTTTATATCCCAAAACCTCGCGTGAATCAAATCTGCCGTTAAGTTTAATGTATGAATGAAACATAAAAAGTTGCCGTAAAAAATTTTCCAAGCCCAAAATTACTCTAATTTCGTTTATCTCTTCCTCTTCTAACTTTTTTAAAATTTTTAAAATAGGCTTTTTATTTAAAAGATCAATATAAAATTTTTCAAGATTGATGGTATTAAGAGGATAGACAAGTTCATCTATCTCCTTTGAGCCTATTTTTTCTTTATTTATTGACAATTTTTCAAGTTCTTTCAAAGCCAACTCTATATTTATATCAAGCCATAAAAGAAGATGGTTAAGAGAGTAGTTGTCTATATCTATCCCTTTTTTTTGCGCAAAGTCAGAAAGTATGGCTTGTGCTTCAGAGAGAGTTGCCTTAAAAAATCTGACGCTTTGAGCTCTTTTTTTCTTATCAAACGATTTTTCCGCTTTTTTTGCATCGCTTGAGTAGAGTTCAAATATAAAAAAACTGTTTTCGTTTTTGTTGCAAATATCTATTAAAGTATCAAGTTCGTTTTTTGGCAACGATTTTTCATGTTTAATGATTAAAAGATTGGTATCTCCAAATAAAGACGATTGAGAAAGATAGTTTTTTGCTCCCTCGAAACTGTATTCGTCAAAATAGTAAACCAATCTGTTATCTTTATCGGGAGAGAGTAGTTGGGCAATTTTGTTAGAGTACTCCTTTATATAAAAAGGCTCTTCGCCATAAAGCAGTATAGATTTTAGATTGTATCCTTTGTTTAAAAGCTCGTCTAGGGCTTTTTTGTACATAAGTCGCCTTTGTTTATTTAATTTTCCTATGGAATGCTCTGAAAAATTGCCAAATTTCACTCAGGCGAGTTGAAATTTTCTGTTAAATTTGTAATTTTTCAGAGGTCTCAATTTATAATAATTGATGAATCCTCTTCAACCCTTCTTGTAATTTTCCCTATAATTTTTGTAGTGGCGGTATCGGCATCTATAATTTCAACATATACTTTATCAAAAAGTTCCACATCTTCTTTTGGTAAAAATACTCTAGCTCCAGCTATTTTGTCTTCAATTAGCGCAATAGGCGTTGATTCCGGATCGGTAACTATAGCAAAAAACTCTTTTTTGATATTTTCTTTAGCCCATCTAGCAAATTTTCTATCCATAAAATCCCACTCTACTTTTGCGGCTTCACGCTCTAGTTCGCTTATTTTAACCGTAAGCGGTTCAATGTTTCTCATAATAAAATCCAATCGTTTTTTATCGTTTTTTAAGATAGCTTTTAAAAGCCTATGAAGCGTAAGATCTGAATACCTTCTAATAGGAGAGGTAAAATGGGTATAAGCTTCAAAACCTAGACCGAAATGGCCTATATTTTCGGCCGTATAAGCCGCCTGTTTTTGCGTTCTTATTAAAAGTTTGTCAACATATTGTTTGATATTTTTCTCTTTTGCCTGTTCTTGAATCGACAAAAACAGAGAGTGTAGCGATTTGAACTCTTTTGTGAAAATTCCAATGGTTGCCAGTTCATTTAAAAGTTCTTCGATTTTTTCTAGACTAGGCTCTTCATGCGTTCTAAAGATCCCGTATTCGAACATTTTAGCGGCGGCTTTATTGGCCAAAAGCATACAATCTTCTATAAGCGCATGGGACGGCGTTTCTGTTTCGATATGTGTGGCGATTAGATTGTGGTTATCGTCTAACTCCATTCTTATTTCGGGATTTGAAAACTCATATCCTTTTTGAAGCCTTTTTTCTCTTATTTTGGAAGTGATTTTATAAAGAGGAAGCAGAAACTCCAAAATTTCTTTGTCTGTTTCGTCTAAATTATCAAATTTTCCATCTAAAAACTCATCGACTCTGTCATAGCTATATTTTCTTCTAGATTTTATTATCGCTTCAAAAAACTCCTCGTTTTTTGGTTCTAAATTTTCATCTAGTGTTATTTTGCACACAAATGAAAGTCTTAAAACCTCCGGCTTTAAAGAGCATATTCCTTCGCTTAACGCTCTTGGCAGCATGGGTATTGATTTATGGGGAAAATAGATTGAAAATCCTCTCTCTTTCGCTTCCTTATCTATAGGTCCGTACATTGTCACATATTCGCTTACATCCGCGATAGCTACGTATAGAGCGTTCTCTTTTACGTCGAAATATATCGCGTCGTCGTGGTCTTTTGCTGTTGCGGGATCAATAGTGCAAAATGGCAGATGCGAGAGATCAACCCTATCAGGATAGAGTTCAGGTTCTATATAGTCGGGATACGCTTTTGCTTCAAGTTCGGCTTCAGGCGAAAACTCCTCTTTTTTATTGTATAGAGCCAAAGAGATTTTTTCATCAACTTTTGGATCATCCAAAACACCTAAAATTTCACTGATTACCTGATGCTCGTTGTCTATTTTCGCCACTGTATTATCAGGGAGTTTTTTTAAAGATTTTTTTGAAGCTTTAACAGCAAGCGGTAGGGCGGTTTTTATATTTAAAAACTGTAGTTTTTCGGCGTCAAATACCCCTACGCTAAATTTAAACGCTTTTTGAACTATAAAAACAACCTTAGCCGAAGGTCTTCCTTTTGATTTAAATATCCTTTTTGCTATAACCAAATCCCCTTTGGCGGCGCCGTTTAGATGTTCTGGTTCTATCAAAAGGTCTTTTGCTTTAATGCCGATTTGCTCTAGATATCCGGTTCCGTTTCTGGAGATATCTACTTTCCCCACTCTGTATTTAGAACTTATTTTTAAAACTTTTCCGTCATTTTTTACGATTTTAAGTTTTATAAGTTCGTCTACCAAAGGCCAGTCGCTTCGGGAAATATCTTTTTTTAAAATACCATTTAGAAGTTTTATCATTAACTCTTTCATTTTTTTCCTATGTCTGATTTTCCAAATTGAACGATTTACTACGTATAATTAATATATTATATCAAACTTGCTTTTTTTAGTCTATTTTTACCTCTTTTTGGATAGAATTAGCCAAAATTTTCAAAAAAGGAAGAATATGGCTCTAAATATCTATTATGACAAAGATTGCGATTTAAATATCATAAAGAGCAAAAAAGTAGCGATTATAGGTTTTGGTAGTCAAGGACATGCCCATGCCGAAAACCTAAGAGATAGCGGAGTAGATGTCAAAATTGGGTTATATAGAGGAGGAAGAAGCTGGGATAAGGCAAAAAACAAAGGCTTTGACGTTTTAGATGTTGCGGATGCGGCTAAATGGGCCGATGTTGTAATGGTTTTGATACCGGATGAGATTCAAGCCGATGTTTACAAAGCTGATATTGAACCTTATCTTGAAGCCGGAAACGCTTTGGCTTTTGGGCATGGGTTTAATATACATTTTGGTCAGATTATTCCAAAGCCTGAAATTGACGTTATAATGATAGCTCCTAAAGCTCCGGGTCACACTGTAAGGAGCGAGTTTGTAAAAGGAGGAGGTATTCCCGATCTAATAGCGGTTTATCAAAACGCTACCGGAAAAGCAAAAGAGCTTGCGTTAAGTTATGCCAGCGCCATAGGCGGCGGTAGGACCGGGATCATCGAAACAACCTTTAAAGATGAGACTGAGACAGACCTTTTTGGAGAGCAAGCCGTTCTTTGCGGTGGAGTAACGGCTTTGGTTCAAGCTGGATTCGAGACTTTGACAGAAGCCGGATATGCCCCTGAAATGGCTTATTTTGAGTGTTTGCATGAACTTAAGTTGATTGTCGATTTGATGTATGAAGGCGGCATCGCCAACATGAGATACTCTATAAGCAATACGGCTGAATACGGCGATTATGTAAGCGGACCTAGAGTTATTAACGAAGAGTCTAAAAAGGCTATGAAAGAGATATTAAAAGAGATTCAAAACGGGAAATTCGCAAAAGATTTTATTCTTGAAAGACACGCCGGATATGCAAGAATGCACGCTGAGAGAAACAGAATGAAAGAGTCTTTGATAGAACAAACCGGCGAAAAGCTAAGAGCTATGATGCCTTGGATCACTGCAAATAAAATTGTTGATCAAGATAAAAACTAAAACAAAGAGCTATTGCTCTTTGTTTGAATGAGAATAGAGTTTGGCTAAAAAAAAGAGAAGAAACTCTCAAAAAAGAAGAACTTCAAAAAAAATCTCTCTTCAATTTAGAAATCTAAAAATATTTTTTTTTATTTTAGTAGTATTGTTATTTTCCGGTATAAGCGGCGTTGTATTTTATAAAATAGGATACGATCAAGGATACAAGAGAGCCACTTTGATTGCTAAAAGTAAGATAGAGACTATAAAAAATGAGGAAAATCGAGCCCTGCAAAAGCATTTAAAAGAGTATATGTCTGAAATAAAAGATTATAAGCAAAATGTTTATAAAGAGGTTAAAGATAAAAAAGAGGTAGAACAAAAAGTATTTGTCTCTAAACCTAAACTAGCGATCATCATTGACGATGTAGCTTTTTACTATCAAGTAAAGGAGCTAAAATCGTTAGGTTTTCCCATAAACCCTTCTTTGTTTCCGCCAAGCAATAGGCATCCTAATACTCCAAAATATGCTAAAGAGTTTAAATTTTATATGGTTCATTTGCCATTGGAAGCTAAAAATTTTTCGTCTGCGGAGTCACAAACTCTTTTGACCACTTCTACTTACAGTGAGATTGAAAATAGAATAAAATATATAAAAAAATGGTTTCCCGATGTGAAATATTTGAACAACCATACTGGCAGTGCGTTTACAGCCGATAAAGAGGCGATGAAAAAATTGATAACGGTTTTGCGAAAGCATGGATTAAAGTTTATTGATAGCAGAACAACCTCCTTAACTAAAGTGGAGGCCGTAGAGAAGGAGTTTGGGGAACGATATCTAGCAAGAGATGTCTTTTTAGATAATGAGCAAAATATAGATTATATAAAAGGACAGCTAAAAAAAGCCGTCAAAATTGCAAAAAAAAGAGGTTACGCCATAGCTATCGGCCATCCTCATCCAAAAACTATCGAAGCTTTAAAAAAGTCTAAAGATATTTTAAAAGAAGTGAAGTTAGTATATATTGATGAGTTAGATATAAAACATTAGTAATTGAATGCTCTGAAAAATTACCTATTTCACTTAATGGTGTGAGTGTGAGTGTGAGTGTGGGTGTTGGAATATGGTACTTTTGCTCACATACACACCGATACCCACACTTTTTAATATCAATTTTTCAGAGGTCTCAATATACAAATACACCAATATACCAAAGAAATAAAGGCAAATTATGCGTAAAATATTAATTGCCGCGGGCGTATCTTTACTCTTTTTTATTTTAAGTTATTATGTGTTTGAGCCACTTCAAGCAAAACTAATAGGAGTAGTCGCCTTTTTAGTGGTATTATGGAGTAATGAAGGGCTTCCGTTGGGAGTAGTCTCTTTATTTCCTCTTATACTTTTTCCAGCATTAGGAATCGTTGAGTTAAAAAGTGTGGCTCCAAACTACTCTAAACCTATCATATTTTTATTTATAGGCGGTTTTTTACTTGCAGTGGCTATGCAAAAGACAAAACTACACGAAATAATCGCTCAAAAACTTTTATCTTTTTTCCCAAATACTCCAAAAGGGATAATTTACTCTTTGGCTATAACTTCCGCAGCTCTAAGCTCATTTTTATCAAATACTACGGTTACCCTTATGATAATGCCGATAGCTCTTTTTTTAACGCATAATCTAAAACTTAAGGTAAAGTTTTTGATAGCCACGGCTTACGGCGCAAGCATAGGAGGTATTTTTACACCAATCGGCACTCCTCCTAACTTAATATTTTTAGGTTTTTTAGAAGAGGTAAATTTAACGGCGCCTACTTTTTTAGAATGGATAATGTTAACTTTTCCTGTCGTAGCCGCAATGCTTTTAGTTGTTCCTTATCTTCTTTCAAGAAGCGTAAAAGATGAGGTTTTAGGAGCAAAAGTAGGCGCCAAAACTACACCTTTGACAACACAGCAGAAAAAATTATCTATAATTTTAATATTTCTTGTTTTACTTCTTATTTTAAACGCTCCTATAAAACCGTTTTACAGTGGACTTGGATTGAACGAGAAAATACTTTTGCTTTTGTTTGGTCTTTTGCCTTTTTTGCCTGGAGTGGGAATATTGAAATGGGAAGATTTTAAAGAGATACCTTATGAAATTATTTTTTTGTTTGGAGCTGGATTTAGCATAGCTACAGCTTTTATAAAAACCGGTCTTGCTTCTTCATTGGCCTCATACTTTGAAATCTTTTCGGGCGTTCCTATGTTGCTGATTCTTTTTTTAGTGGCGTTGTTTGTCTCTTTTTCGACGGAAATAACGAGCAATACCGCTTTAACCTCCATAGCTTTGCCTATATTTTACGAATTTGCCAAAAATAGCTCGCTAAATCCGGAGATTTTACTGTTTACGGCGACTATCGCCGCTAGTTACGCTTTTATGCTCCCTATCGCAACACCTCCAAACGCTATTATTATGTCTAGTAGAGTAATAAAAGTAAAAGAGATGGCAAAAATCGGTTTTATAATCAATATGATAGGAGTATTTATTGTCTCTCTTGTAGCCATAGTTTTTTGGAACAACTATTTTTAGGTTTTTTATGAGAGATATAGAAGCAAGAAAGATTGATGAGTTTAAAGAGTTAAACTTAGATAAGATTTATTACAAAGGGGATATCTCTATTTTACAGAAACCTAAAATCTCTATAGTCGGAAGCAGAAGACCATTAAACTATACAAAGGAGTTTACTTTTAAACTTGCAAAAATGCTATCGCAAAGAGGATATGTTATAGTAAGCGGCGCGGCTTTGGGAGTGGATGCTATAGCGCATAAAGGCGCCGAAGCTAAAAATACTATAGCCGTTATGCCGGGCGGAGTAGATATAAGATATCCGGCGGCAAATATATCTTTGATAAAGAAGATAGAAGAGAAGGGTTTGGTGATAAGCCGTTTTGAGAAAGGTTTTAAACCGGCTCCGTGGAGCTTTGTTGTTAGAAACGAAATGGTTGTGGCGTTAGGAGAGTTTTTGATTATAACAGAGGCCGATATGGGCAGCGGTTCTATGAGAAGCGCAGAGATTGCCTTAAAAAAGAGAAAAAAGATATATGTGTTGCCTCACAGAGCAAATGAGAGTTTAGGAACAAACTATCTTTTAAAAAACTCTTTGGCCGAACCTATTTACGATATTGATGAATTTTGTGAAAGATTTAAAACTTTAAACTTAAAAAGCGATTCTTTTACCGAATATCTAAAAAGTTCTCCCCCTTATGAAGAAGCGGTAAAAAAATATTCTCAAAAAATTTTTGAAGCGGAATTGATGGGAGAAATAGAGATAATTAGCGGTAAAATCGTATATAAAGGAAGAGGCTAACATTTTGAAAAATAGTTAAGACAAAATTTTAATTGGAGATGTCATGAAGAGAGTTCCTTTAGGAAAATATGCAAGATTTTTAAGAAAAAGCAGATTTGAGATTATTAAACTTACTCTTCAAAACAAAATTGCTTCTGAAGAGGTGGTTGAAGACGGCAAAAAAATAACGTATATTTTGGTAGATGATGAGACATATGAAAAAATATACTCTAAAAGTACCAAAAACGATAAAAGTAAACTAAATTGCAAAAAGAGTAGAGAGTTTTTAAAAAGTATAAATGAAGATAGTGTTGAAAAGATGAAAAATTTGAGTGTAGATAACGAAAAAACTCTATTTTTAAAAGATTTCGTAAAAAATTGTTCAAAAATTGAGGCTGTTTTTGAAGATGATGACTATGCCGTAATAATATATAATGGAAATAATGAAAAAAAAGCGATCCTATTAAAGTTTGAAGAGGAAAAGATTAAAAGTATCGCCGCACTTAAAATGTGCGGCTAAACTTTTATTTTTTGGAAATTTGTTGTTGAGTAGTTTTTGATTCTATATAATCTTTTTTAATCATCTCTTTTTCGCCATCTTGGAACCAGTACGGATTTAGATACTCCCCTGCGAAACTTACCGCCGCAAACGTTGCCAAACCTAAAACTATCTTTTTCATTACGTCTCCTTGTTTTTTATTTATTTGAATATGAGAATTATACTCATTATTGCTTAAATAGGACTTAATTTATCCGATTTTATTTTTTGTTTTTATAAAGTCTCTTTTTAGTAAAATTTCTAAAAAAAAAGGCATGTGATGAACTTTTATAAAAGAGTTTTTGCATATACGCTTGCTTTTACGATATTGATGATTGTTTGGGAAATGATTCCTTTTTTAGAAGTTTTAATATCCGCAAAACCAAAACCTGTTACTCCAAGAGGCGAGCTTAGCTCCTTAGAAAAAACAAATATAGAGATTTTTGAGAAAAACAAAGATAGCGTCGTATATATATCGACGCTGCAAACTGTTGTGGATTATTGGAGTCTTAGCGTATTTAACGTGCCAAGAGGAACGGGAAGCGGATTTATTTGGGATGAGTTTGGGCATATTGTTACAAACTATCACGTTATAGAGGGAGCAAGTGAAGCTAGAGTGCGACTTAGCAACGGTCAAGACTACGATGCGATTTTAGTGGGAGCTGATCCTAGCCACGACCTGGCCGTTTTGAAAATTAAGCCTATTCCCGGTATTATGAAGCCGGTTATTATTGGCAGTAGCAAAGATTTAAGGGTAGGGCAGATTGTATATGCCATTGGAAACCCTTTCGGTTTAGATTGGACTATGACTACGGGCATTATTTCAGCTTTAGATAGAGTTATAGATGAAGGAAATGGAGTAAAAATAAAACATGCTATCCAAACTGATGCGGCGATAAATCCAGGAAATTCTGGAGGACCTTTACTAGATAGCGCCGGAAGAGTTATAGGCGTAAATACCGCTATTTATAGTCCTAGTGGAGCAAACGCCGGCATAGGCTTTGCTATTCCCGTTGATCTGGTAAACAGAGTTGTATCTCAACTTATCGCATATGGCAAATATATAAAACCTACTCTTGGAATAGAGAGCGATGATAGAATGAACACTCTTTTAAAAAAAAGATTTGGTATTGAGGGAGTAGCCGTTTTGGGCGTACAGCCTGGTAGCGGCGCTTTTAAAGTAGGGTTGGTTCCAGCAAAAATCTATTCGGACGGTTCTATAATGTTTGGAGATATTATAACCGCTATAGATGGAAAAAAAGTAGCTTCTTTTAAAGAATTAGAAGAGTATCTTGATGAGAAATCTATAGGCGATGAAGTTGTTATCGAAGTGTTAAGGGGTAAAGAACGCTTAAAAATACCGATTGTATTGGGATAGTCGATTTTTGATTTTTATCAAACACTAAAATATGTTTTTTAGATAACATCACGAAAAAATTTTAGGAAAAAGTATAATGAAAAAGAGTTTTTTGCTGATTTTAATGTTGACAATTTCTATCCTAGCCGAGGAATATACCGCAAATAAGGTATGCAAAGCATGCCATCCACTGATATATAAAGAGTTTGTGAGTTCAATGCATTTTAAATCTACCATTTTTAGAGATAAGATTCACGGCAAAATATTTTCGATTCATCCTTTATCAAAAAAAGAGAGATATCAGTGCGCAAAGTGTCATACCCCTACCGATAACGATCTGTTGAAAAAATTAAAATCTTCGCAAAAAGCTATGCCTAAAAGTGATGACAAAGGGCAATTAGAGGCGATTTCCTGCGCTTACTGTCACAGGATTAAAGATATAAAAGAGCACGCTAAAATGAATCAAAATATTATTAACGATAAAAAAAGATATTTTTACGCCAATGATAAAGATATAGAGGGAGTTAAAGAGTATCGTATAAAAAAGGGCGTTTTCGTATCTACAAGCGGCTCTCCTTATCATACTATCGATACTACCAATGAACTTTTTAAAAACGGTAAAGTCTGTTTAGGGTGTCATTCTCATAAGAGAAACCAAAAAGATTTCCTAATATGTAAAACGCAGTTTGAAGATAATACGAAGGAAAACTGTATAACTTGTCATATGCCAAAAGTTGCCGGAAGTTTTGTAAATCATATAGATACTAAAACTCATAGATATCACGGGTTTAGCGGAGTTTACAACACTCCAGAGTTTTTGAGCAAATATATAGAATTAAGTATTGAAAACAATAAATTTTTAACTATAAAGATAAAAAACAGGGCTCCGCATGATATTTTTTTACATCCTATGAGAGTTGCGGTGTTGAAAGTGACTATAACAAATAAAGGTAAAAAAATAGCGGAATTTGAAAAGAGATTTTTAAAAATTTTCGGCAAAAACGGCAAGAAAGTTCCACTTTGGGAGGCCACAGAGATTTTAAAAGATACTATGTTAAAAGCAAATGAGAGCAAAAATGTGACTTTTAAATATATTCCTAAAGAAAAAGACGTAATAAAAGCTGAATTTGGATATTATCCTCTAAATCCAGTTTTAGCTAAAAAACTGGATTTAGAAGAGTTTTCGGATTTTAAAATTTTGCGAACAGTTATCTTTTGAATTGTTCGATAAATTCGCTAATATCTTCGTAAAGCGCTTGCAAATCTTCTTCATGTTCGACTTCATCGGCTAAAATAGATGATACTATATCATAGGTGACTATATCTTTGCCTTGAGTTATTTCAGCTAATTTTGAGTAGATATCTATTGCACACTGCTCGCCTTTGATGGCTTGATCCAATATATTTAAAACATCTGGATTTGTAGGAGTTTCATAACTGCAGTTCGCGTAAGAAAACCAATCTTTTGGATGAAGCAAAGGCGTTCCGCCAAGCTGTAAAATCCTTTCCGCTATCATAGTCGCATGTCTGAGCTCATCTGCCGCGTGTTGATCAAGTTCCGCCACTACTGAATCTTTCATAATGCCTTTTATTACTTTTGACTCTATATAATATTGATAATATGCCAACCATTCGTCAGCATACGCTTTGTTTAAAAGCGCGATTACCTCATTTGCATCAATTCCTTTTAATATGCTTATACCTTTTCTTGCCATTTTTTATCCTTTAGTAGAAATTTCATAAAAAAATCAAAAGAAAAAATTTTTCTTTTAATAATTATCTCCATTTTTGACTTAAAAGTATATTAAATGAAAAAAAATATTATCTAATATATATATATTACTAGAAAATAAGTCTCAATTGACAAAATGGAAAGTTTATAGTATATATATGTTTTAGTTTTAAAAGTATATAGTCAAGGAATATTAAATATTTATATGTTAAAAAGCTTGTTCAAAAATTTTTAGGGGGACTTATGCAACAATTAGACTTTACGAGTTTACTAAAACAATATAATCTTAAAGCGACGCCGCAACGTATTATTTTTTTAAAAGAGTTAATGGATGCGGGACATTTGAGTATAGAGGAGTTAGAAAGTAGAGTTAAGAGCGTTATTCCTACAATATCTACAGCAACGATATATAAAAATATAAATTCGATGGTCCAAAAAGGCCTTTTAAATGAAGTGAAACTTCCGGGAGTAAAAACAAAATATGAGATAACAAAATATAAACATGCTCATTTTTTCTGCAAAAGTTGTCAAAAAGTATTCGATATAAAAGTAGATACCTCTTGTATCTATCAAGAGATAGATAAAGAGTTTAGTATAGACGAGATTGACGTTTCCGTTCAAGGAATATGCCGTGAGTGTTTAAAAGATGATAAAAAAGTATCCTAATTTTTCGTTACATTACAAATTCAGCAACTACCGGCGCATGATCGCTAGGAGTAGGTTTGCGTCTGCGTCTTGTCCACATATCTACTTCTATATTTTTAGAATTTAATGTTAAAGCTGGAGAAGTCAAAATATAATCTATCCTCATTCCTTCATCTCTCCAAACAGCGGCATTCCTATAATCCCACCAGGTAAATCCGTGTTTTTTGGGATGGAACTTTCTATATAGATCAACAAGACCGATTGATAAAAGCTCTTCAAAACTTTTTCTCTCGTCATCCATAAAACCTACTGTTCCTCGTAACAGTTCAGGCTCCCAAACATCTATCTCGTCTCTCGCTACATTCATATCTCCTAACAACGCTATTTTATCTGCGTTAATATCAAAATTATTTAAAATATACTCTTTTAGATGCCTGTAAAACTCCAATTTGTAAGCGTGTCTATCTCCTTCGATATCGCCGTGGGGGACATAAACGTTTAATATATCCACACCTTTGATCTTTGCTCTAATAAATCTTTTTTCTCTATCCCAATAATCGTCGCCAAAACCTTTTTGAACATTTTCAAAACCTAGTTTTGAGCAGATTGCTACCCCGTTATATGCTTTTTGTCCGTAAACCTCACACATAAACCCCAGTTTTTCAAAATCTTCAAAAGGAAAATTGTTATCTTCGCACTTTAACTCTTGCAGGCATAATACATCAAGTTCTATCTTTTCGGTAAGCCATCTTATGACAAGCTCTTTTCTTGCTCGAATCGAGTTTACGTTAAATGTGGCTATTTTCATTCTCTTCCTCTTTTAGCGAATCTAAAATAATTTTGTTTAATTTGTCTTTGTCTATCTTTTGATGCGTGATCTTTTTTTTAGGTTTCCTAAATTCAAGATAGGTGCCAGCCAAAACAAAAACTATGATAAATATCAAAATAGCGACTCTAGATACCGTATCAGTACTCATTTTAGACGTTTAATCTTTTAAGTAGTTTGGGATATAGGAGAGATTTAAGCTCCATCTCTTCAAGGTTTATGCCTTCACATTCTATAATAGAGGATTTTTTAACGTCAATACTTAGAAAACTACATCCTAAAAGCTCGCTTATAATCTCGGAAATATCCGGTTCATGTCCCACAAGAGCAATATTATCATAATATTCATACTCTTTTATCAAAGTTTTAATATCCGAATATGTCGCTCCAGGATTTAAAAGCTGTGTGGTTTGATAAATCGCTTTGGGATAATATTTATGAATTATTTTAGCGGTTTGCATAGACCTTAACGCTTTTGAAGATAAAATAATTTCAAACTCAAATATATGAGATATTTTTTCAAAAAAATCTTCGCTAACTTTGATACCTTTTTCGCTCAATGGTCTTAACATATCATCATCATGCCACTCTTCTCTTTTATAAGCTTTAGCGTGTCTAATAAAAAATATTTTCATTATTCAGCCTTTTGGCAAAGTTTTAAGATTTTATATCCTTTTAACGCTTTGATTTTTAAAGGTATTTTATAATATTTTTCTATGCCTTTTTTGATAAGCCATCCCAAAAATCCATGTATGTTAAATCCAAAGGGAGTTGAAACTATCGCATATTTTCCGCCCAGAGCTATGGCTAATCCTCTTAGCTTAATATCTACTTTTTCTAAAGGCTCTCCTTTTATATGATAAATAATGTTCTTCGCTGCATTAACGCCGCTTTGCTCTGCGCTTTGAGCCGTCGGCGGTACGGTTTTTCCAAAATGATCTATAAGTTTTGCCGCATCTCCAATTGCGAAAATATTTTCTTTAATTCTTAAATATTCGTCAACGATCAAAAATCCTTTTTCATCTTTTTTGAAACTTATGTTTTTTATAAAAGGCGAAGGCTCTATTCCTCCCGTAAATATTGCAAAATCAAAGTCAATGTGTTGATCGTTATCTAAAACAACTCTTTTTTCGTCAATCTCTTTTACATAATTTTTAACAATCTCCACTCCCAACTCAGCAAGTCTTTGGATACTCTTTTTTCTCGTACTTTCGTTTTGTCCTTTTAGTATATGTTTAGAGAGAAGTTTTATGTGGATATTTCCGCACGTAAGAGCGTTATTTTTAGAATATCTATTAAAAAAGTATCTCATTTCAGATGCTATCTCTACACCGCTTAATCCTCCTCCAATTACGACTATATTGAAACTATTTTTTGCGATTTGTGGTTCTAGTCTGTCAAAAAGCTCTTTTTCAAAATACTGTTTGACTTTAAGAGCTGCCCTTAAGCTTTTAACTCCCAATGAGTTTTTTCCTTTCTCCTCAAATCCTTTTAGAAATTTTGTTACGCTACCGGTAGCTATGATAAGATAATCAAACTCATATTCTCTGTTTTTGCATATGAGCGTATTCTCTTTTATATCTAAAGCCTCATCACATATAAATTTGAAATTTTTTTCAAAACTCGCAACAAGAGAGGGAAGATAGATGAATGTTTCTTCAATCGGAATTTTAGAAGCTACAAGATCGTAGCTTTCTGTTTGTAGATAGTGATAAGTGTGTTGATCAATCAAAGTTACTTCTAAATCTTCATCATATAGCGCGAATGTCTCTAAAGCTTTTATGCCGCCATAACCTCCTCCCACAATAATGATCTTTTTCATACTTCTTCCTTTATAAGGTTTATCTATTATAGAAGTATAAAACTTAAATAGTAATAACTTTAAACTTTTTAAAGTATCAGCATCGCATCGCCGTAGCTGTAAAATCTATACTTTTTCTCTATTGCAAGTTTATAAAGTTCCATAGTCTTTTCAATCCCTATAAACGAAGCTACCAGCATAATTAAAGTAGATTTTGGCAGATGAAAGTTTGTTAAAATATGGTTTACCCTACAAGGAGGATTTAAAGGGTTTAAAAATAGATCGCATTCTCCTGAAGGTTTTTTGGTTCTTGCGTAATACTCTATGGTTCTGGTAACCGTTGTGCCTACCGCTAATATTTTAACCTTGGAATCTATAAGTTTTTGAGTATCTTTTGGTATCTCATAATATTCGCTATGCATTTTATGTAGAGTTATATTTTCAGTTTCTACAGGTTTAAATGTTCCAGCGCCAACATGCAAAGTTATAAATTTAGTATCAAACTCTTTTTTGATCTTTTCCAAAAGTTCTTTCGTAAAGTGTAAAGATGCCGTAGGAGCGGCAACAGCGCCGGCTTTTTGCGCAAATAGCGGCTGATAGTTTGTCTCATCCTCTTTTTTATCCTCTCTGTCGATATAAGGAGGCAGAGGTATATGACCGATTTTATCTAAAATGCGTAAAAGTTCTTCAAAAGCTAATTTTTTATCTTGTTGGTAAAACTCTACGACTCTGCTTCCATCCTCTTCTAAAGAGACCACTTTTGCTTTTAAGCCCAGATCAAAGAGCAAAATAGCGTCAGGTTTTACTTTTCCTTTTATAAATACGGAAAATGTGCGGTTTTTTAAAGGTCGATTAAGCAAAAGCTCCACTTTTCCTCCGCTACTTTTTTTGCCAAATATTCTCGCTTTGATCACTTTGGTGTTATTGAAGATTATATGGATGTTTTTAGGAAGAAATGAGTCAAGTTCTTTGAAGATAGTATGAGTTACACTATCTTTGTTTCTATCGTAAACTAAAAGTTTTGCGCTATCTGGAGGATTTGCCGGTTCTTTAGCTATAAGCGATGGAGGAAGATAGTAGTCGTAACTATCTACCTTTAAAGGATCAAGAGTCTTCATTCTCTTTTTCGTCTTCCTGCTCTTTTTGGGCTGGATTTATCATTTTGGCTATTAAAATGGAAACGCCGTAAAGAATCACCAGAGGTCCAGCCATTAAAAGCTGAGAAAGAACATCAGGCGGCGTTAAAAGAGCGGCAACAGCAAAGATGATAATGATCGCATATTTAAAAAAAGATTTCAAACTCTCATCAGTTACAAGACCGAGCATCGCTAGAAAAAATGTTATAACGGGAAGCTCGAACGAAATACCAAAACCAAACATCAGTTTAGTAAAAAACCCCACATACTCCCCAATACTAGGAAGGGCGGTGAAGAGTTGACTTCCAAAATTTATAAGATAGCTAAAACCGAACGGAAACACGACATAGTAAGCAAAAAGAGCTCCCAATATGAACATAATAGTAGCCGATAGAACGAACGGAAGAACCATCTTTTTTTCATGCTCATATAGTCCGGGGGCTATAAAAAGCCATAATTGCCAAAAAATTACAGGCAAAGAGAGTATAATTGATGCGAAAAATGAGACTTTAAGAGCCGTAAAGAAAGCCTCTCCAACTTTCGTAAAAATTACGTTGCTTCCGGAAGGCAAAGCCTCTTTTAAAGGCATAATCATCCAATCTAATATATACTCCCAAAAGCCAAAACAGATTATAAACATAATAAAAATGGTGGCTATAGATATGAGAAGTCTTTTCCTAAGTTCCGCTAAATGAGGTTTTAACTCTTCAAACATTCGTTTTATCCTTATCTTCTAGTTGAGGTTTTCTTTTTTTAAACTTTACAACTTCTTTTTTAGCTTCTTTTTTTTCAAGCGCTTCTTCAATCTCTTTAGACTCTTCCAAAACATCTTCAAAATCGCTTAAATGAGCAATACTTTCTATCTCTTTACTTACAGTTCCCATCTTCTTTTTATATTCTAAAGCCTCTTCTTTAAGCTCGCTTATTTTTATCTCTTCTTCTAGGGAATTTTTAGCGTCATTTACCGCTCTTTTTACGCTTTTGAAAAACTTCGCAACATCGACTAAAAATTTAGGTAATTTTTCGGGTCCTAAAAATATGATTGCGACTATGGCAATCATTAATAATTCAGTAAATCCCATACCAAACATATTTTAAACCTTTATATAGGATAATTGGAGTTAAATTCTACATAAAAAGAGATTACAAAAGTATAAAGAATAACAAATCAACTTTTAATTGAATACTTTGAAAAATTACATATTTTGCTTGATAGTGTGGGTGCGAGTAAAAGTGATATTTTCCCATCATCCACTCCGACACCCACACTCACACTTTTTAATATTAATTTTTCAGATGTCTCAAATCTATCCTATCAAAAAAAGAGCTAACTCGTCGGCTAAAAAAAAGTTTTTGTTATATAGTCTGTTGTTTTTTTCTTGTATCTTGTTTTCATTTTTTAAAATTTCCGCTCTTTTAAGCATATCTTCGTCTAATATTTTGATATCTACTCCAACAATACTTCTAAAACCTAAAAAAATTTTTTCTATTATAAGGTCTTGTTTACTAAGATTCTCTACTGAAATCTTCAGCGGCTCTTTTATATACTCTTCGATATCTTCGCAAACGTAAAACCTGCGATTTTTTAAAAAACCGACCGCCGAGCAACCTACGCCTATATAATCTTTATGTTGCCAATATCCCAAGTTATGTTTAGATTTATAGTCGCCGAAGTTGGAAATTTCGTATTGTTCAAATTTTTCTTTTATCATATCCGCTATGAAATATCCTAGATGTTCATCATCTTTTTTAACCTCTTTTTTCTCAAAAAACGGCGTATTTTCCTCTAAAGTTAGCGCATAAGCGCTTATATGATTTATAGGGAGAAAAAAGGCGGTGTCTATATCTTTTTTTAAAAGTTTTTCAGTATCTAGAGCTGTTTCGTAGATGATATCAATCGAGATATTTTCAAATCCGCATCTGTAGGCAGTTTCAACAGCATTGATTGCCTGTTTTGAGTTATGAGTTCTCCCTAAAAATTTCAATTTTTTGTTATCGAAACTTTGAACGCCGAAACTTATCCTGTTTACCCCAAAATTTTTCATATTTGCAATCCACTCTTGTTTGGCGCTATTTGGATTGGCTTCAACGGTTATCTCAGCTCCATCTTGTAAATAGGGCTCTATTTTTTTAAAAAATTTTTCATAATACGAAGCTTCTAAAGTTGATGGAGTTCCTCCTCCTATAAAAACAGACTCTATATTTTTTTTTGCTTCGAATCTTTTTAATTCAAAATCGAGTTGTTTTAAAAGAGAATCGATATATGCGGCTTTTAGATGATGTTTTTCTACGTAAGAGCCAAAACTACAATAAAAACATTTGCTATCACAAAAGGGTATGTGAACATATAAGAGCAAGTTGATCCTTTATTAAATATAGATAAAAAAAATATCTTTTTAGAATATGGTTTAACTATAAACCTATTCTAATTAGATTTTAAATAGTTATAAGCTAATATATCGAAACTTTTAAATGACACAATTTTATAAAAAGGTTCCATAAAAGATAATGAACGAAAAAAGATATAGACCAAACGTCGCGGCTATTATAGTATCACACAAATATCCGCAAAAGGTAGAGTTTCTTATCGCTCTTAGAAACGATGTGGATAACGCTTGGCAGTTTCCGCAAGGGGGGATTGATGAGGGAGAGAGTCCAAAAAGCGCTCTATTAAGAGAACTAAAAGAGGAGATAGGAACTGACGAAGTTGAGATTATAGCCGAATATCCGACTTGGGTCAGTTACGATTTTCCTAAAGTTATAGCCAAAAAGATGTATCCATATGACGGCCAAAAGCAGAAATATTTTCTTGTAAGGCTAAAACCGTCTGCTAAAATAGACCTTAAAACCAAAGAACCTGAGTTTAGAGAGTATAAGTTTGTGCCTTATAAGGAACTTTTCAAATATATAACATATTTTAAAAGACCTATTTACAAAAAGGTTATAGAATATTTTAAAAAAGAGGGGTATATTTGAAAGTTTGAAGTTTTAGGTTTGAAGTTGGGGGTTTTAAAACTTGAAACTTGAAACTTCAAAACTTGAAATCAACAAAGGATTTAGATGCTAATTGTTCAAAAATATGGCGGAACAAGTGTGGGAAATCTTGAAAGAATAGAAAATGTAGCCAAGAGGGTCGCTAAAACCAAAGAAGAGGGCAACGATGTAGTTGTTGTGGTTTCTGCAATGAGCGGCGAAACGAATAAACTTATAGAGTATGCAAAACATTTTAGTAAAACTCCAAGTCGCGAAGATATGGACCTTTTGCTAAGTTCCGGCGAAAGGGTTACCGCGGCTTTGCTTTCGATTGCTTTGAATGAGATGGGTTATCCTACTGTAGCTATGACTGGGCGACAGGCTGGAATTGTTACCGATAGTTCACACACTACCGCAAGGATAGAAAAAATAGATCCAAAGCCGATAAAAAGTGAACTACAAAAAGGCAAAATTGTAGTGGTGGCGGGATTTCAAGGCATCAGTAAAGACGGAAAAGTTACCACTCTAGGCAGAGGAGGAAGCGACTTAACCGCAGTAGCGCTTGCCGGAGCGTTGAATGCCGATAAGTGCGAGATTTATTCTGACGTGGACGGTATTTACACTACAGACCCTAGAATAGAGCCAAAAGCCAAAAAACTTAATAAAATTAGTTATGACGAGATGTTGGAGTTAGCAAGTTTGGGAGCTAAAGTTTTGCAAAATAGAAGCGTTGAACTTGCGAAAAAATTAGGAGTGATTATTGAGGCTAAAAGTAGTTTTAACGATAATCCTGGAACAATCATAACAAAGGAAGAAGATATCATGGAAAAGCCATTGGTAAGCGGAATAGCGTTGGATAAAAATCAAGCACGCGTTAGTTTAAGAGGAGTTGTGGATAGACCTGGAATCGCAGCCGAGATTTTCAAAGCGCTTGCGGAAGAGAATATCAATGTGGATATGATAGTCCAAACCATTGGACAAGACGGAAAAACAAATTTAGATTTTACGGTGCCTGAAAATGAGCTTGATAGAGTAAAAAAGATTATGGAAAGATTTAAAGAGGAGTATGAATCTATCGATTATGATCCTCGCATAGCAAAAGTATCCATAGTGGGCGTGGGTATGAAATCTCATAGCGGCGTTGCAAGCAAAGCGTTTGAGACGTTGGCTAAAGAGAACATTAACATAGAGATGATTAGCACAAGTGAAATAAAGGTTTCAATGATAATAGATGAAAAATATAGCGAACTAGCTGTTAGAGCTTTGCATGATGCGTATGAGCTGTACAAATAATTTGTAGCAGTGAGTGAGTAGTGAATAGTTTATTATTTTTGCTTATCACTCACCTGCCCGTTATTAGTTATGATTTTTTAAATAGAGGAATAGATGGAATTCGATAAATGGACTCTTAACGCTATTAGATATGATGAGACTATGATGAGCTGGATGGAGGAGAGAAGGTATGATTGGGTGCCTCTTGCCTCTTCGGCTCTTGAAAAGATAGTTTCCGGTTATAGTGTTATTTTGATTACGGATAAAGAGAGAGAGTGGTTTGCCGAATATATTTTATATAATATTAACAAACCTAACAAAAACAGACCCTTTGTTCCTACTTATATCTTGAAAGATATGATTCCCTATATAGACAATATAAAAAAAGAGGAAGATATAGAGTTATTATACGATATGATAAATCTATCTTTTAAGGAGGAGTACTTTTTTTGGTATATAGGAAAGGGAGACACGCCTAGATCAATGATAGCTAAAAGAAAAGACGACAGCTTTTTATGGATTATGGATGAAGAGATGCAAAACAACTTTTATCTAAAATCTTATGACGACACTTTGGATTTAAAGCTTTTTCAACTATTTAGACTATTCGATAAAAGCTTAGACGCCACTATATTTGGAGAGATTGACCTTAAAATATGATTGAGCTAAAAAGCCAGATTGTTGTCACCGACAATTTTGAAAAATCTCTCGAATTTTTTAAAGAGCGTATAAAACCCGGTTATCTCCATATATTTCAAAGGGACGAGTTTAAAGTTGAAGATGCCAAAGATGCGATCAAAGAGGCATATATAGCCGCTGAAAAAGAAAAATATATAGTCTTGGCGGCTCAAAAGTACAATATCTACTCTCAAAACACCCTTCTTAAAATACTTGAAGAGCCTCCTTCTAAAGTAGTGTTTGTTGTTATTACGAAAGCCAAATCTTCTTTATTGCCTACTATTAGATCGAGACTTCCGATAGTCTCTTTAAAAAAAGAGAAAAAAGAGCTTTTTGATATAGACGTAAAGGATATTGATCTAAAGTATGTTTACTCTTTTTTACAAGAGAGCAAAAAAATGCAAAGAGATGAGGCCAAAGAGGTTATTAAGGCGCTTTTGAAAAGCTCTTTTGAAAGTAATCTTAAACTCAAAGAGGAAGAACTAGACCAATTTGCAAAAGCTATAAGGCTTTTAGAGTTAAACTCAAATATACAAAATGTATTAACAACACTATTTTTAATAATTTTAGAAGCAAAAAGAAGATAGTTACGTTCTTTTAAAAATTTAGTATTATTAAAAATTACTTATTTTAGTTAATAGTGTGAGAGTGTGAGTGTGGGTGTGAGTACCATTTTCCCATTACCCACACCTTTTATTTTTCGGAGGTCTTAATTATATTAATACCAAATATCAAGGAATAAAATGCAGATTAAGAGAATCTCTTCAAATAGCGACGTCGTAAAAATAATGAAAGAGTTAAATGTTGATAAGCCAGGGATTAAAATAATGTCTAAAAAGTCTGAAGTCTATCTTTTTTATATAAAAGAACTTCATATAGGAGCGGCAAATATTTTAAAACAGGACGCTCTTTCTGTGGGGGCTGATCTTGCATTGCCTAACGGTGTTATAACTTGCAATTTCAAAAAGTGCGACGCTTTACTAATAGGAACTAAAAAACATATAGAGATTTTATCAAGAAAAGAGCTAGCGCAGCCGTATGGATTGAAAGAGTTGGCAAAAGAGTTAAAAAAATATATCAAGAAGAGTGATTTTAAGCTAAAGATAATGGGCGTAATAAACGCAAATGAAGAGAGTTTTTATCCCGGAAGCAGGTTTAAAGGAGAGCGCGCTTTAGAAGCTATAGAAAAGATGATAGAGGATGGGGCAGATATTATAGATATAGGAGGAGTATCTACAAGACCTGGAAGTGATGAGGTGGATGAAGATATAGAGTTTGAGAGAGTAAAAGGGATTATCGATTTTATCTATAAAGCTAGGCTTTTTGAGCAAGTTGATTTTAGTATCGATAGTTACAGACCAAAAGTAGTGGAATATGCTTTGGATAGAGGATTTTCTATCGCAAACGATATTACGGGACTTGAAAATGACGAGATGGCAAAAGTGGTTGCGAATTATGGCGCAAAAGTTGTTATAATGCATAAAAAAGGCGAACCTAAAACGATGCAGATTGATCCGAGATATGAAGATGTGACGGTGGAGGTGGCGGAGTTTTTTAAAAAAAGGATAGAAAAAGCAGAAAGGTTTGGCATAACAAGAGAAAATATAGTTTTAGACCCTGGTATAGGTTTTGGAAAAAGCGTTGAGCATAATTTAGAACTTTTAAAATGCTTAAGCGATTTTAAAAAATTTGGATGCGAGATTTTGGTAGGAGCAAGCAGGAAATCGATGATAGATAAGATAATTCCAACTCCGGTAGAGGAGAGACTCCCTGGAACTTTAGCGATACATATAAAGGCTTATGAAGAGGGAGCGTCTATAGTAAGATGTCATGACGTTAAAGAGCATAGACAAGCTTTTGCCGTATATGAAAGGATGAGATGAAAAAGGTTATTATAAATAAAAAAGCGGCAAAAACTTTGAGAGAGTTTTTTCCTTGGGTATATAGAAGCGATATAGTCGTTCATCAAAAATATGAAGCGGGAGAGTTGGTAAAGATAGTCGATGAAGAAGAAAATCAGCTAGGAGTCGGTTATATAAATCTAAACAGCGTAATCTCTATCAGGGTGTTGGATTTTAAGATTAAAAATATAGATAAAGATTTTTTTATAAAGCGAGTTAAGGAGGCTTTAAATCAGAGAGTCGATATAGACTCAAACGCTTTTAGAGTGATTCACTCTGAAGCCGATATGCTTCCTGGACTTATAGTCGATATGTACGACGAATATCTATCATTGCAGATAAATACGGCAGGAATGATAAGATATAAAGATACTATTTTAGAAACTTTAGTAGAAGTTTTAAGACCTAAAGGCGTAGTGATTGACGCAGATAGATACAGTTTGCAAAAGGAAGGGGTAGAAGTTTTTGAGCCAAAAATAGTTGGGGAAGTTCCTAATAATATCGTTTTTGAAGAAAATGGCATAAAGTTTAGCGTAGATATTATTGGTGGACAAAAGACGGGATTTTATCTTGATCAAAGAAGAAACAGAGAGATAGTTGGCAGGTATATCAAACAAAAATCCAAAGTTTTGGATCTCTTTTGCAATATAGGCGGATTTGGGCTTTATGCGGCTAAAAAAGCTAATGCCGATGTGGAGCTTGTGGATATTTCAAAAGAGGCGATTGAAAAAGCGAAAAGTAATTTTAAATTAAATAGTGTAGAGGGTAAGTTTGTATGCGAAAATGTTTTTGATTATTTAAGAGTTTTGAGAGCAGGTGTAAAGAAGTATGATATGATTATCATTGATCCTCCCTCTTTTGCTAAAAATAAAAATCAAAAAAAGGGAGCTTTAAGAGGCTTTAAAGATTTAATGGTCAATGCTTTAAAAATTGTAGAAGACCAAGGATATATAGCAATTTTTTCTTGCT
>JALWIX010000105.1 GCA_027082175.1 Campylobacterales bacterium | reverse complement strand
GATGATGAGAGTATATTGCAAAGGGTTGAGAAGCTTGTTGTCGCGCAAGGTGGAGTAAATAATATAGAAAAAATAGATAAGAAAGATAGCAACTCTAATAACAAGAGAATTATTGATAAAGAGACAGATGTTTTTTGGGGAAGGGACAATAAAATTAATGATTTATCCGTAAATAATAAGACGGAAGTAGAGGAGAAGGTTTTTAGAAAGATTGATTCGGTAGATAACAACGACAATTTAAAATCACAAAACTTTGAAAATAAAAAAGATATTAAAAGAGATATAAATAGAGATAATATTGTAAAAAGTTTCGAACAAAATAGCAAAGATTTTAAAGACGATAAGTTTTTGGGAAGTAGTGAAAAAAAGAGTTTTGATTATGATGTATTGGAAACAGTAAGAGATAAAAAAGAGCCTATTAAAGATTTAAAAAATGAGTATAAAGTCGATAGAGAAGATATAAAAACGGTTAAAAGCAAAAAAGAGGCTCTTTTTTTAAGAGACATTTCGCAAAAAGACAGGGTGGAAATAGCAGAAGATTATATGAAAACTGACAATATTGATAATGAAGTCTTAACTGTAGACAGGCTTGAAACCATAGCGCATAAAAAAGATCATTTAAAAGAGAGCTCTTTATATAAAAGTAAAGATTTGGATAATCACAACAATATACAAAATACAAACGCAAATAATGCCTCTTCTAATAACGATTCTTCAAATAGCGCGGGAGATAGCGAATCGTTCGAAAACTATAGTCGCAACGAAACTTTAGAGACGAAAAACTCTTCTTATAATCAAAAAAATAGTTTTACGTTTAAGTTGAATGACTTAATAGTAAATGCGGCTTTAAAAAACAACCATCTAACCCTTACGTTAAATTCGGGAGGGTATATTTTATTTACCAACGGTCTTGAAGGGGAGATAAGAACTATTTTAAAAGAGAGCGGATTTAGAAACTTTAATATACAAATAAGAGATAAAGAGAAAAAAGTAGTTATAAACTCTTATGAAAACACCTCTATTGAAAGAAAAGCAAGAAGCAAGATAGATGTCTTGGCTTAGTAGATTAATCTTACTTTTTTTACTGTATTCTATCTCTTTTGCCCAAAGCTATGAAGACTCAAATGGAACCGAATTATTGCAAGAGACAAACAGTACCGAAAACAGTAATATAAACGTAAATCAAAAAAGAGAAAAATTAGAAGCTTTTATTTTTAAAAATGCTCTTCGAGATTATTCCTTAGGATCATACTACGAGGCGTTAGATGAGTTTCTTCAGATTCTGAAAAATCCAAAATCTCCTTTTTATAAAAAAAGTCTTTTGATGTTGGGAAAGGTTTATCTCCAGATTGCTAAAAGAACGGGAATTAAAAAGTATTTATGGACGGCGGACTCTTATCTAAATCTATATGCTTCTAAAGAGAGTGAACTTGGTTGGGATTATTACTATACGAAAGCTCGTGTTTATGAAACATTGGAATTTTATGAAAAAGCTTTGGCACATTATAAAAGATCTTTGCAAAAAACGGAGAATGAAGAGGAACAGATCAATAGTATTATAGGAATATTGAGAGTTGCGGTTTGGTTAAAAAAACTTGATTTGGTGACGAAATACACAATAGTTTTAAATATGACTCATCTTAAAAAGGAGCAGAAAAAAGAGGTCGATTTTTTAAAAGGTATGCAACTTTTTGTAGATGAGAAATATAAAGAGGCGTTTAAATATTTTTTAAAAACTTATAGAGAGTTTGAATCTTATCTAATAGATAATCCAAATTATTACTATTTAGTTGCTGAAACGGCTTATCGAAAAGGAGATATTAAACTTGCAGAACAACTTTTTAGAAGAATCTTAAATCTTATAAAAAATAGAGAGGTATTAAAAAAAGTTTTACTTCGAATGGGTGATATCGGGTTAAAAAAAGGAGATATTAAAACCGCGGTAAACTATTACTATCAACTTGTTAGCAAATACCCAAAATCCAAAGAGGCTATAGTTGCTAAACTCAAACTTATATCTTTGATGTATCGAGACGAAAAGTTTAAAAAAATGTTTGCCGATTTTTTTGAAGAGAATGAGTTTATAAAAAATTCTGAGATATTTGTAGTTAAAACTTTAGTTAAAAACAGAACAAACTATATTGGAAGATACGCTCTTGCAAATTTTGGAGTAATTACTTTTAAACTCAATAGCGATAAGCTTTACGAGCGATTAAGTTGGGAGCTTTCTTTGATATCTTCCGATAGAATGGATTACGAACAAAAGGAGTATATTAGGGATTTATGGAGTAGTTATCTTTTAGTTTTAGAACCAAAAAGAGTTTGTCAGCTTTACTTATCAAATGAGAAGTTTTTTAAAAACGTTTTTTATCAAAATGTATTAATCAAAATTGCCCAAAGTTTGAAAAAGTGTAAAAAAGAGAGTAAAAGGCTCGCTCTTTTAAAATTTATACTGGATAAATGGAATACGGATCAAAACAGATTTTTGCTTGCCGAAGCTTTGTATGATAGTGAAGATTATGAAAACAGTATGAAAGTTTTGGATAAAATCAAAAAAAGAGATTGTAGATATTATAAATTTTATGGTAAGAACTGCTTAATGAGCGATAAAAGTGACAAAAAATGCTTGTATATGATGAGAAAAAGCAAAGAGATATGTAAAGTTACGGATTTTGAAGCTGTTATATTGTCAAAATATTCAGATATATTAACTAACAAAGAAGTTCCGTTCGATTTTTTGAAGAGATATTCGGAAAAAATAGCTAAAAATTTTGAAAAAAATGTTATTGTGCAAAAGTTTGTTAAAAAGTATTCCGAAAAACTTATTGAAAATTCTAATTATAGATATCTTATAAAGATATTGGAACCTATAGTGCAAAATTTAAAAAACAGTTGCTACATCAACTCTTTATTAGCAATATCTTATATTAGAACTGGTAAAATGCAATATGCTCGGGACTTAATAGAAAATATCAAAAAATGCGATGATTTGTGGGCGAAAATCGCTATAAATATCTACGAGGCTGAAAAACTCGGTTTAAGGAACGAAAATGAGTGAGATGTTTAAAGGCGTAGATGAACTATCTAAGATGGCTTCCTATTATCTAGATAGGACAAAAGTGATCCAAAGCAATATTGCCAATGCAGACACTCCGGGATACAAATCGAAAGATTTAGTTTTTGAAAAAGTTTTGGATGAGCAGATAAAACTAAAAAAGGAGAATCCAAAACATATCGATCCGTTTTTTGGTGAGAGAGTTGATAAAAAACTCGTAGAATTGGACTCATATGAAGGTTATGACGAAAACAAAGTAGATATTCAAAAAGAGCTTGCTAAACTAGCTGAAAGTTCCATAATGTATAAATCTATGGTGGAAACTATGAAAAAAGAGTTTGCAAAATTAAAACTAGTAATTACAGGGAGATAAAGATGCTGTTTAAAGGTTTGGAAATCTCTACTACCGGTATGTCGGCTCAAAAAGTAAGAATAGATATAGTCTCTAGCAACCTTGCAAACGTAAATTCTACAAAAGATAAAGACGGTTTGCCATATCGCAGGAAAGTCCCCGTGTTTGAAGCCGTAATGGATCAAGAGATAGAAAAACAAAACAGTATTCCTTTAGCGCAAGTAAGAGTAAAAGAGGTTTTAGAAGACCCTTCTCCTTTTAAAATGAAATTTGATCCTACAAATCCTTTAGCGGATGAGAAAGGTTTTGTAAAACTACCCAACGTAGATCCGATGAGAGAGATGGTAGATATGATTTCGGCAATGAGAACGTATGAGGCAAACCTAACGGCGTTTAATACCCATAAAGATATGCTTTTAAAATCTTTGGAAATCATAAGAGTATAAAGTAAAATCGCATTATATGAAGCAGCGAAAGGATGTAGTATCGGGATGCTTGGTTGTTTTTTATGTTTGTGAGTTAAAAAGGAGGAAAGATGAAAATATCTTCCGTTAACAGTGAATTTATACCGTTTGATAATAGCAAAGAGTTTAAGAATGTAGAGACAAAAGGTTTCGACGATATTTTAAAAGATTTTATTTCTGACGTTAACAATGAGCTTAAAAATGCCGGAGTTGCAGAAGAGAAACTTATAAACGGAGATGTTTCAAATCTTGAAGAGTTGATGTTTCAAATAGAAAAAGCGGATATCTCTTTGAGGTTATTGACTGAAATTAGAAATAAAGCTCTAGAAAGTTATCAAGAAATTATGAGAATGCAAGTTTAGGAGAACGTTTTTGGCTTTTGATATAAAAAATATTACTCAAAAACTTTCAGAATCTTTTAAAGATGAAAAATTTTTAAAAAAAGTTTTTATCGGGCTTGGGATTGCGGCAATAGTTGTTTTATTGTCTATTATTTTTCTAAGAAATATCGATAAAGAAGAGTATGGAGTTTTATACACGCATTTAAATTCCGAGGATGCTGGAAGTATTCTTACAATTTTGCAAGAAGAGCGCATTCCTTATAAAATTGAAGGCGAAGGAACTATCATATTGGTTCCTAAAAGCAAAATATATGATATAAGATTGAAACTAGCCGCGAAGGGCTTGCCTTCGTCTAAGGTCGTTGGTTTTGAGATTTTTGAAGAGCCTAAAATGGGCGCTACCCACTTTCAGGAAAATGTAAACTATCTAAGGGCAATTGAGGGTGAACTTACTAGAACTATTCAAAAAATCGACGCTGTAAGCAGCGCTAAGGTTAATATCGCTTTGCCTCAAAACTCGATATTCGCTAGAGAAGAGGATGAAGCGAAAGCTTCAGTTATAGTAAAGTTAAGGCCTGGGAGAGATCTTACTTCCGAACAAGTAAAAGCTATAGTTTTTTTAGTCTCGCATGCCGTGGCTAAACTAAAACCTGAAAATGTCACTGTTGTGGATAATAGAGGGAGGGTTTTGTCCGATATTTTAACGGAAGAGAAAAACGAAAAGATTTTAGACGCGGTCGATTTGAAAAAGAAAATAGAAAGAGATATTGAAAAAAGAATTCAATCTATGCTGGCTAAAGCATTAGGGCCGCAAAAAGTTGTAGTTAGGGCTACAGCTGAGATTGAAAGCGCTAAAATACGAGAGCAAGAAGAGCTATATGATCCAGATAGAGTAGCCGTTGTTAGCGAGAGAAAAATTCAAGAAAAAAAGAAAGGTTTTTCTCGAAGAGAGAGTGGAGCTCCAGGAACGCCTACCAATGTTCCACCGGTAATAAATACGAATCAAAACAACTTGACTTTAGATAAGAGCAAAAAAGATGTCACTACAAATTATAACGTATCAAAATCTTTAATTGATACTCAAAGAAATATGTTTAAAATCAAAAAATTAAGCGTAGGCGTTTTGATTGACGGAAAATATATAACTAAAAAAGACTCTAACGGCACTGAAACAAAAGTTTTTGTCCCAAGAAGTAAAGAAGAGCTTGCTTCTTATGAAGAACTCATAAAAAGCGCGGTAGGTTTTGATCCTAAACGAGGAGACAAAATTACTGTTGTGAGCGTTCCATTTGAAACTCCACCTATTATGGAAGAAAAAGATGAGAATATATCTGAAAAAGATATGACTTTACTTCTCGCTGTCGGAGGTCTAGCGCTTGTTCTTTTAATTTTACTGATAGTTTTTATAATCAAAGCTTCCAAAGCAAAAAAAGAGGCTGAGATCGCTAAAGAAAAAGCGGCTTTGGAAGAGACATTTAAAGAGATGAACAAGGTGCGTGAAGAAGAGAATCTGCTATTAGACTTAGAGTCTGAACCTACTTATCAGAAGATTTTACAAATGATTGATGATAATCCAGAAGTGATAGCTTCAATGATTAGCAAATGGATGAAAGAAGAGATCTGATAATGTTGGAACTGGATGATTTTGGAAGATTAAAAAATATAAAAGAATCAAAAGATAACGATATCCAAAATGAAAAAACTTTGCAAGAAGTGGAAAAGTTTTATCAACAAAAGATTTTAGATATTGAAAAAAATTATAAAGAGTTATTGGAAAAAAGTAAAAAAGAGTTTTTTCAGAAAGGATATATGCAAGGAGTAAAAGAGAAAGAGGAGGAGTTAAGTAAAAAAATTGAAGATATTAAAAAAGAGCTTATTGCGCAAAAAGAGTCTCAATTAGAGGATTTATCAAAAAACTACAAAAAAATAGAACAGCAGCTTTTATTAAAACATCAAGACTACCTAAATAGATTAAGTGTCATTTTTCTTGATAATTTAGGCGAGATTTTCGAGTTTTTATATATTCAAAACTCAAATGTTGAAAATTTAAAAGAGTCTATAAATCAAATAATTTTAGAGTTTAAAGAGTCTTTACCGTTAGAGATTAAAGTATCAAAAAAATTGTATGAAAAGATTAAAAAAAGTTTTACAAATATAAAAATAGAAGTTGACGATTCTTTGAAAGAGGGTGATTTTATAATAGAGTTTTATGATTTTAAGTTGGAAAACAACTTCAAAGAGAAGATTGAAGTATTAAAAGATGAAATTAAAAGAGAGATTAAAAAGTTTACCTAAATATAAGGTAAAAGGAAAGATAGTTGGCGTTAGTGGACCGGTGATAGAAGCGATTCTTCCTAAAGTATCAATTGGCGATGCGTGTATTTTTGAAAACGGTATAGAAGCCGAAATAGTTGGTTTTAAAGACAACAAGACGCTTCTTATGGCTTATGATGATACTAGAGGAGTAAAGGTTGGAAGCTTTGTAGAAGCCAAACTTGAACCAATAAGCGTTGGTGTCGGCAATGAACTTTTAGGGACAGTTATAGACCCTTTTGGCAATCCGTTAAATAAAGATAATATAGAGTATTCAAACTTTTACTATTTAAAAAATGATCCTATAAATCCTTTAAAACGAGAAAGAATTACAGAACCTTTGGATATGGGCATTAGAAGCATAAACGGTCTTTTGACGGTGGGAAAAGGCCAAAGAATCGGTATTTTTGCTGGAGCTGGTATCGGGAAAAGCACTCTTCTTGGAATGATTTCTAGATTTACTAAAACCGATGTAAACGTAATTGCATTGATAGGGGAAAGAGGGAGAGAAGTTAGAGAGTTTATAGAAGACAATCTAGGCAAGGAAGGACTTAAAAAGTCAGTAGTTGTCGCCGCCACTTCCGATCAGACTCCTCTAGCTAAAGTTAGAGCCGTTTACACGGCGATAGCTATTGCCAACTATTTTTCAAATTTGGGAAATGACGTGCTTTTTTTAGTCGACTCTTTAACTAGATTAGCTATGGCCCAAAGAGAAATAGGTTTGGCTATAGGGGAGCCTCCTACAACTAAAGGCTATACCCCTTCGGTTTTTTCACTATTGCCAAAAATTATAGAGCAGGCGGGCACATTTTCTGGAAAAGGGAGTATAACCGGTATTTATACGGTTTTGATTGAGGGTGACGAAGTCTCTATGGACCCCGTTGCAGACGCAGCGGTAGGTTTTTTAGACGGTCATATACTATTATCGAGGGTTTTGGCTCAAAAAAGAATCTTTCCAGCAATTGACGTTTTAAAAAGTATAAGTAGATTAACGCCGCAGATAGTAAATGAAGAGATTTTAAAAGCTCAGTCAAAATATTTTGAGTTAGAATCTATTTATAGAGAATCGGAAGAGATGATAAATTTGGGATTGTATAGAAGCGGAACATCAAAAAAGATTGATTTAGCCATTAAACTTCATAAGGATTGGGAAGAGTATCTTATACAAAACGTTGAAGAAAAGATCAATTTAAAAGATAGTTTTGAACAACTTTTAAAACTTGTCTCAAAAATTGATATAAATTTGTAAAAAAACACCCAAAATAGGACTTCTCTTTATATTTTTTTAATTTTCTTTAGATAAAATTAGTAAATAATCCCTAAAATCGGCATTTAATATAAAAAAGGATCTAAAATGGATAACGTTTTAGGAACAGTAACAAGCATAACCGGCGAGCAGATTCAAGTTTATGATGCCAACTATGACAATTCAGAAATGACTCAAGAGGATTTTTTGAAGGTCTTATTGGCAAATTTTCAGTACCAAGACCCTTTTGAGGCAGAAGATATAAGCCAATTTATAGACGATACGTTAAGTTTGCAGCAGATGGAGACGATGAACAATTTTGAAGAAGCGGTACAGACTTTAACTTCGGGAAGTTCTTCTACTCTTTTATTGGAAGCGTCAAATTTGATTGATGAAAAAGTTGTTTATGTGGGAAATATGACTTATGTTGAAAATGGACAGAGTAAAGTAGAGTTTGTGCTTCCAGATAATGCCGATATAGTTGATCTTTATATATATGACAGCGAGGGTAATGTAGTAAAGAGTGAGACTTTTAGGGATTTGAGTGCTGGTATAATTTATCCTTACGAAATAGATGAACCATCATTAGATACCGGTTATTATTCAGTAGCCGTGGTGGCTAAAAAGGGTGATGAAAATATTGAATCACTGGTTTATTCTACAGCTTTAGTTACAGGCATAGAGAGGGCGGGAGACGAAATAGTGGCTCTTTATGATTACGGCAGAATCTATTTAGATAATATTAGTCAGATAGGAGGATAAAATGTTACAGGCTTTTTATACAGGGAACACAGGTTTAAATGCTAATAAAACTTGGCTTTCTGTGATATCAGACAATATAGCGAATGTAAATACAATAGGCTTTAAACAAGAAAGGGTTAATTTCCAAGATCTTATTTCTAGTTCGTTAACAACTTACTCTACAAGTGGTGTACCTAAAAACCGTGAAATCGGTGGTGGAGCTATCGCGGCATCAACTATAAAAGATTTTTCTCAAGGTACGTTTCAAACTGCTAATTCACCGCTTGCACTAGCTTTAGATGGTGAGGGTTTTTTTATGGTAAAAAATCCAAATTCAGATCTTATATATTATACTAGGGCAGGAGATTTTAGAATAGATGCAAATGGTGACTTAGTTGATCCAAACGGATATAAACTCCAAGGTTGGATGTTGGATGATGCCGGGAATATTGCGGGTGCAATGGGTAGTATAAATATTCCCAATAGTTTAGATCCTATAAACACAGATTTAATAACGTTCGAAAATCCTGCAAATTTAGATGCGGGTGTAGAAGCAATAACCGCAACATTTGATCCTAGCGATCCTGCCACCTATCATTATGTCAATACAATAACTACTTACGATAGTTTAGGAACTCCTCATACTTTAAAACATTATTTTAGGAAAACGGATATAAATACTTGGGAGGTGTATACTCAAATAGACGATAGAGCAATACTTTATACCGACGGAACGAGCAACTACGCAGCTATTGAGTTGACCTTTAACGGAAAAGGAGAACTGACATCAGGACAATATATTTCTGTTCCGGCCGATAATAATACTACTGCGCAAGAAAATGGCGATGATGGTGTGTTTGAAGTACAAGGCAATAAACCAGTTCTTCCTGGTACTGTATTTATTAGTCAAGATCAAAATGGAAATCCTGTAGAGTGGAACGATGACGGGGCCGGAAATATAGTTGATATTAATACAGGTGAGATAAAAGGCACTATAAGTTATGATGACGGTTTGATTACTATTATAGGTGCAGCCGGTGATGGAACTAGTGGAAGTTCAATGAGTTTAACATACCAAGATTTTAGCGATACTACCACTGCCACTATAACAGATTTAACAAATATTCAAACTGCGGTTATAGATTACTCTAATCCTGAGAGTAGATATCTAAATACTGGAGCCGTAGATACTCAGATATCTGAGAATTTTGTAAATCTTACGCAACTTGATAGCGATTTTATCTTTTATGCTCAGCAAAACGGTAGTGGTAAAGGCGATCTTATGAGTATGTCAGTTAGCGAAGAGGGCGTTATAAAAGCGACATACACTAATGGACAGGTAAAAGATATAGCTAGGCTTGCCGTTGCAACGTTCAAAGATAAGGAGATGTTGGTTAGAAAAGGAAATAGCTTATATCTTCCTAATCAACAAACTTTTACGCCTATAATAGTTCCGGGTGGCGTTATAAGCAAAATAAGAAGCGGGATGCTTGAGATGAGTAACGTTGATATATCCCAAGAGTTTATAAACCTTATT
>JALWIX010000104.1 GCA_027082175.1 Campylobacterales bacterium | reverse complement strand
CGTATCGTCCCGAAGTAAGAGGAGCGGCAAAAGCTTTTAAAAAGCCATATACTTACAGACTCGGCGGCAATAGTTGTCTTGCCGGCGATATCATTGGAGACTATAGTTTTGACGAGCCATTAAAGATCGGACAAAAGATAATCTTTGAAGATATGATTCATTATACTTTTGTCAAAAACAATACATTTAACGGTATAAGACTTCCATCTTTGGCGGTTTTGAAAAAGAGCGGAGAACTTAAAGTTGTTAGACGCTTTTCCTATGAAGATTTTAAATATCGGCTTTCTTAAGGAGCTGCTTTGGAGTTTCTAACAGCTTCCTTTATTTTTTTATATATTTTTATAGTTTTGAGACTATATTATGAACAGGATAGAAAGATTTTTCATCCAGAAAAAGCGCCTAAAAATATTTTGTTGGATATAGAGAATTTAGAAAAGATAACTTATACCACATCAGATAGAGTCTCTTTGGAAGGAGCATTTGTAAAGAATGCGGAAAATAATCCCCTAGTTATATACTTTGGCGGAAATTCAAACAACGCTTTATATTTTTTAAATTTTGTAAAAGAGTTTAATGATTACAACTTTTTGGCGTTTAACTATAGAGGATTTGCAAATTCTAAAGGCAAACCCTCGCAAGAGACTCTTTTTTTAGACGCTTTGGAGATTTATGATCATTTTGCGAAAGAAAAAGATGTATATTTGGTAGGTAGAAGTCTTGGAAGCTCCGTAGCGACATATCTTGGAAGCAAAAGAGATATAAAAGGACTTGTTTTGATAACGCCTTTTGATTCTATCTTAGAGATAGCAAAGAAGAAACATAGATATCTACCTATTTCTTCCATATTAAAACATAAATTTGAAACTATAGAGTTTATAAAAAAAGTTCACGCACCAGTAGCTTTAATAGAGGTTGAAAACGAGGAGGTGATACCAAAAGAAAATATTCATAATCTTAAAAAAGAGATAAAAAATCTTCAATTTAAAGAGGTTTTAAAAGGAACGACACATATGGCGGTTTTTACTCATCCAGATTTCAAACCTACATTAAAGAAAGCTTTAGATACTTTAAGGAGATTATCATGAAAAAAATATTTTTTATCGCGATATTTTTAACCATTTCTTCCTTTGCTTACGAAAAACAATCCAATATTTTAATAGACTTATACTCTGACTTAAAACCTTTTTTGCTAAAACTTGAAAAAGTAGATGATTTAAAAGCTTTAAAAACTCTTTTAAATGGAGGTTTTACATATAAAAAGAGTATTGAAAAAGATTTGAAAAAGCTAATGAAAATAAATAAAAAAGAGAAGATTTTCGCCAAAGATGAATTAGAAAAACTATTCGATATTATACGAAAGTTGCAATTTTACCAAAAAGCTCCTATAGGTTAGTAAAATTGAAAGATTCGCCTCTGTTTTAATTTGATAAAATATAAAAAAATATGGCGTAAAGGATTTAGTTGAAAAGTGAGAAGAGAGAGGAAAAACTAAATAGGGCAAAATATATAAGGGAGTTGGAAAAGTTTGCCAATAGAGTGGTAAATTTTTTAAACAAAGAAGATATAACAAAAGAGGAGTTTGAGAAGTATATAGATAAAATTTTTAAAAATTTAGAAGACATAAAAAAGGTTTTTTTAAAGAGCGAGTATCTATCTTCACTTGAAAATTTTGTTGAAAAAACAGCCAATCTACCTAGTTCTGATAAAAAAATTGAGGAGATAAAACAAGAGACTCTATATGAGGCAAACAGACTTCGAAAACTAAAAAGAGTCAAAAGCTATCAAAAGGAAAAACATAAAAGCAGAGTCATTGGCGAATAGTAATCAAAAAGCAGTGATGGGTTGAAAAAACCCGCCACTACTATATGTTAAATCAAAATATTGACAAAAGCACGCCTGCGGCAACTGCAGAGCCTATAACTCCAGCCACGTTAGGTCCCATAGCATGCATCAATAAAACATTTGTAGGGTCTTCTCTCATACCCTCTTTATTGGCGACTCTTGCCGCCATAGGAACTGCGCTAACTCCCGCCGCTCCTATAAGAGGATTGATAGGCTCGCTTGATAGTTTATTCATTATTTTACCCATTATTACACCAGCGGCCGTTCCTACGGCAAACGCTACTAAACCTAGAGCCAATATACCCAAAGTCTCTGGAACAAGAAATTTTTCAGCCGCAAGTTTTGAGCCGACCGCCAAACCTAAGAAAATCGTAACTATGTTGATAAGCTCATTTTGCATTGTTTTGGAAAGTCTCTCTACAACTCCTGATTCTCTAACAAAATTACCAAATGTTAAAGCGCCTATAAGCGGCGAAGATTCAGGCAGGATCAGTATCGTTAAAACCAATACCGTTAACGGAAACAGTATCTTTTC
>JALWIX010000103.1 GCA_027082175.1 Campylobacterales bacterium | reverse complement strand
AACCTCAAACTTCAAACAACTTAATATATTTAATCTCCAAATCTAAAATCACAATCTTCTTCTTTTAAAGAACACCGCCAAAAAAGCGGATGGAAGTATAAAAAATAATAGCTTAAAAAAAAATTAATCAAACTTTATAATTTATATTTTGTTGAATGTAATATTTTTATTAAGTATAATTGTCTTGTTCAATAGAAATTCAATAGAAAATTTTTATATAAAGGGAGAGGGTTATGGCACTCTACAATAGAGACTATATAGATGCTCATAATAAAGGTCTTGAAAAAGAGATAGTTAAAGAGGCTCCACGTGAAGAGAGACTTGATCGTGCAACTTTTATAAAAAAGACCTACCAACTATTTGCCTCAAGTTTGATGGCAGCTACTGCCGGCGCATATATAGGTATGGATATGGCCGCTTCTATTGCAAAATGGTATTGGGGACTTGTTATACTTGAGTTTCTACTTCTTTTTGGCGTATATTTTACAAAAAGTAAACCCGGAATTAATCTTATTATGCTTTTTGCGTTTACATTTATGACAGGAATCACTCTTACACCGCTATTAAGTGCTGTTTTAGGACTTCCGGGAGGAGCTTCTATAGTTACAAACGCTCTACTTTTAACAGGAGTAGCCTTTGGCGGAATAAGTCTTTTTGCTATCAATACAAAAAGAGATTTTACTTTTATGGGTAAATTTCTGTTCATCGCTCTTATTATTATGATAGCAGCTGCTCTTATCAATATATTTTTGGGAAGTCCTATTTTACAACTAGCTATTGCAAGTGGTGGTGCACTGCTTTTTAGCGCGTTTATACTTTTTGATACCCAAAATATAATGAGAGGAAACTTCTCTTCTCCGGTTGAAGCAGCAATCGCTTTATATCTTGATGTACTAAACCTTTTCATATCACTACTTCAAATAATGGGTATCCTTGGAAGTAACGAAGATTGATAAAGCTTTGGCTTTAACTAAGCCAAAGCTTTTAAGGCTTATAGATGCAAATCTTAATAGATTAAAAGAGGGTATAAGAGTAGTAGAAGATATATATCGCTATATTTTCGATAAAAAAGATATTGCTTCAAGACTAAAAGAGTTAAGACATTTCGCTAAAATATCAGAGTACGAAACTCTCTTAAAATCAAGAGATATAAAAAACGATGTGTTGAAAAAAAGTACTCAAAGCGAAAAAGAGAGAGCTAAACTAGAAGATATTTTAGTAGCTAATTTCAAAAGAGCACAAGAATCTGCAAGAGTTTTAGAAGAAAGTTTCAAACTTATAGACCATAAAACGGCTGAAAAATTTAAATATATAAGATATGAGCTTTATGATCTTGAAAAGAGTGTTTTAAACATTACTCCATCTCAAGACTCATAAGATACATATCTTCGCCGCTTAAAACTTCCAGTTCTACACTTTTGCATATAGGACACTCAAAAATCAAAGAGTTATGTTTTATTTCATTTATATTTTTACACTCTTTACATTTTACTTTCAAAGGCTCTATCAACATCTCAAAAAGAGCATCCTCACAAATAGTGCCTTCTTTAAAAGTATTGAAAGCAATCTCAAGCAAGTGAGGTTCTACTCCACTTAAAACTCCAATTTTAACAACTACCTTTTTCACTTTTTTGGCATTATGTTTTTTTGCATTATCTTCTATAATATCTAAAAGGCTTTGGACTATTGAATATTCGTGCATTATTTTCCTTTGAAATTAGGAACAAAATGTTATTTTTACAAATTTCCAGTTATAGATTCCTCATTTCTATGTATCGCTAATCTCTTTGGAGTTTGCAAAGGACAAACTTTATATACAAAATCGTGTCTTAACTTATGAAAAAGACTTTTCTCATCCCAAAATTGCGGATACATCTTTTCTAACTCTATCTCTAAACATCTATTAATCAACTCCTCATCTCTTTCTAGTCTATCTCTTTTCTCATCCAATATTTTATAAAATCTATCTTCATCTTCGGCAAGTTCCAAGGCAAAGCTTTCTACCTCGCCAAAATCGTTATATATAAAATCAACCAATCCTATCTTTTTTGCGAAGCTGGCTGAAATCGGTAGAGCTTCATCAGTAAGTTTTTTAGCTTTATCTTTACCTACTCTTTTTGGAAGCGTATAAGTGTGATACTCGCTACCGCTTAATCCCATTGTTTTATAGTGGGGATTTAAAACGATCCCTTTTTTTGAAAAAACTATATCGCTTGCCAATCCTAAAAAAACTCCGCCTGCTCCTGCATTTGCTCGAAAGACAGTAATTGTTAAAATATCATCGCTAAAAAGAATGGTTTTTATCAGATTGTTCATAGCGTTAATATTGCTCCAACCATCTTCTCCCTTCTTTTTGCTATCTTCCAATATGGTTAGATGGATTCCGTTGCTAAAAAAGTTCTCGCCACCCATTAAAATCAGTATATCCACCTCTTCCCTAAGTGTTTCGATAGCATATTTGAGTCTTATACACTGCTCCGAGCTCATAGCTCCATTGTAAAAATCAAACTCTAAAAAACCAACATTTTTCTTTTTATAAAATGTAATCTCTTTGAACGTCTGAGTTTGAGGATTGACATACAGAGGGATTCTGCGCTCTTTTATACCTTTTAGTCTATCTTTTAAAACATAAGTGGAAGGGAGTTTTATCTGGCGTATTCCATCTTTTATCTGGGTCATATGGCTAATCCATATAGCTCCATCAACCGTTTTGACTAAAATAGCGCCGTCTCGCTTTGCTAAAATATCTTTCGGTTTGGCTTCAATATCTTCTAGCCCGTTTTTTTCCAAACTTACTCCAAAAATATATACATCAACTCCTAAAAAATTATCCTTTACTCCAGGATAGTTGTCCGAAGCATTTACTTTTTTAATAATCTCTTCACTTTTATCTTTAGTCCAGTCTATTTTTCTTCTATCTTGAGTTACTCTATTATGCATTGGAAAAAGCGGATTTTCTAAAGGTTTAAAGCCACTGTTTAGCTTTTCTAAAAGCTCGCTTATTAGTTCAACAGAGGCATCGCTAACCTGGTTTCTGTAAATATATCCCTTCTTCTTTTTTGGTATTTTAAAGTTTTTAGTAGCCCAGATTTTTCCTCCGTCAAGCTCTTCATCAGCCTCTAAAATAGTAACGCCCCACACTTCTTTATTATCCAAAATAGCATTATCAAGAGCATACGCTCCTCTGTCACCAAAAGGACCCGGATGTACAATGAAAGTAGGGATTTTCTTGAAAATTTCTTTAGGCAGTTTTTTTGTTAGGTAAGGACATATCACTATATCCGGCTTAAAAAGTTCAATACCCTCTATCATTACGTTATCGTTTATAGCATACTCTACACTAACTGTATGACCCAAATCTTTTAAAAAGCAGTATATTTTTTGGGTTAAAGAGTTAAAAGTAGTAGAAATCAAAAGTATCTTCACCTTAACATATCCTTGGCAAAATCTCACCACTTGGCATATCTAAAAATCTTCTTGTTCCCCACTCGCTTTTTAGTAAAACTTTTTGTGGGTATTCATCCGTTACTATCCCAATAACACTAGCATTTTCATTAAACTCTTTCAAAATCTCCAACGCTTTTTGACTATCGTTTTTGTCAACTGCCGCTACAAAAGTTCCCTCATTTGCCAAAATAAAAGGCTCAAACCCCAAAATCTCGCAAATTCCTCTCACCTCATCGCTTACTTTAACTTTGGACTCTTCAATCTCAAAACATAAATCTTTAGCTTTCGCCCACTCATTAACTACCGCGGCAACTCCCCCTCTTGTAGCATCTCTACAGGCTTTTATCTTCACATCTTCTCTTATAAGTCTATCAACAATCGGCCACAAAGATTTGCAATCACTTGTTATCTCATTTTCCAGCTCTATCCCTTCACGGCTTGCAAATATACTAGCACCATGCCTTGCAATGTCGCCTGAGATCAAAACTACATCGCCAACTTCTATATTTTTTTGAGAAAACTCTTTTATTCTCTCTCCTATAGCCGAGATATTTATATAAACCCCGTCGCAACTCTCTTTTGGTACTACTTTAGTATCTCCTGTTACAACTTTAGCTTCGTTAATATCAAGCTCTTTTTTTATACTTCTAACAATTTTCTCAAAATCCCTAACACTAAATCCCTCTTCAATTATGAAAGATAAAGATAAAAACTTCGGTTTAGCCCCCATCATTGAAAGATCATTACATGCCCCGGCAACTGCAAGTTTTCCGATATCTCCTCCTTTGAAAAAAAGAGGAGTTATAGTAAAAGAATCTGTTGTAAACGCCGGATTTTTAAGCTCACTCAAGAAAGTTGCGTCTTCAGCTCTTTCTAAAAACTCATTTTTTATGTGTCTAAATATAATCTTTTCAATCAATTCTTGATTCTCTATCCCGCCGTTTCCCATTGAAAGTGTTATTGTTTTTTGCATACTCATCCTTACAACAAATTCCCATACTTATAATAAGCAGCACATGCACCCTCACTGCTAACCATACAGCTACCAAGAGGTTTTTGAGGAGTACAAGCAGTACCAAAGACTTGACACTCAGTCGGTTTAGCTATACCTCTTAAAATGTCCCCGCAGATACAGAGTTTATGGTCTTCTATCTCCTCTTTTGGCAGTTCATAAATTTTTTCTGCATCAAACTCGCCAAATTCATCTTTAAGCTTCCAAGCGCTTTTTGGAATATTTCCAAGACCTCTCCACTTGAAAAGTTCTCTTTTTTCAAAATATTTCTCAATCAATTCTTGCGCTTTAAGATTACCTTCTTTGCTCACACTTCTTCTATACTGTATCTCAACTTCACATCTACCCTCTACAAACTGCTTAACCATCATCAAAACCCCCTCCATCACATCAACAGGTTCAAACCCTGAAACGACAACCGGGCGGTTATACTTAGAAGGAAACTGCTCATATATCTTACTTCCTGCAATCACGCTTACATGGCTAGGTCCTAAAAAAGCGTCTATCTGATTATTATAACTATCTACATGTTCGTCTCTGCTGTCAATTAGCTCTTTCATAACTTCAGGGACTGTTACATGGTTTATATGAAAGAGTATGTTTTTTATATTTTGTTTTATCGCATTTTCTAAAAGTGCGGCCGTCATAGGCGTTGTAGTCTCAAAACCTATAGCAAAAAATATCACTTTTTTATCTGGATTCTCTTTTGCGATTTTGAGCACATCCAAAGGCGAGTAGACAAACCTTACATCGGCCCCTTTACTTCTTGCATCTTGCAAAGAACCTTTGCTTCCAGGCACCTTTATCATATCTCCCAAAGTACAAAGAATCACATCTTCTCTCATTGCCAAAATATAGGCGTGATCGATTCTCTCTTTTGGCATAATACAAACCGGACATCCTGGACCGTGAATAAAGTTGATATTTTTTGGCATTAACTGCAAAAGTCCATATTTCATAATTGTATGGGTATGTCCGCCGCATACTTCCATTATATTTATAGTTTTATCAAGTTTTTCGGCCTCTTTTTCAATCTCTTTAGAGAGAGCTTTTATGGCTTTTGGGTCTCTAAATCTATCATATAAATCTTTTAGTACCATCAGCCTCCGCCTCCGCTCGGACAGTTGTCACTCTCATCTATCATAGCCCTTTTCTCTTCCTCTTCCATTTTCTCAATTATCTCTTGATACAGAGCGATTGACTCTTTAGCATACTCCTCATCTATGATATTCATGGCATATCCGATATGTATCAAAACATAATCGCCAACTTTTACCTCATCAGCTATAAAATCGATACCGACTTTTCTTTTAACCCCCAAAGTATCTACAATTGCAGTCATTTCATCTTTGTTTATCTCAATAACTTGTGACGGAATCGAAAGACACATTATCTCATCTCCATTTTAAATTTGATCCAGTTGGCAACTCTTTTCAAAGACTCCTTATCTTTTATAGAAACTTCCAAAATATCAACATTAGGTTTTAATCTTCTTGCGGTCTCTTTCGCTCTTTTAATATCAAAATCAAAGTATGGAAGAAGATCTGTTTTTGTAATCAAAACAAGATCAGCTTGTCTGAACATAACCGGATACTTCTCTATCTTGTCATCTCCTTCAGGAACGCTTACCAAAACAATATTAAGATGAGCTCCAACATCGTAACTTGCAGGACATACAAGGTTGCCAACATTTTCTATAAAACATACATCTATATCTTGTAAAGGCATTTTGTGCAATGCTTCATGCACCATAAAAGCATCCAAGTGACACGCACTTCCGGTTTGTATCTGATACGCTGGAACTCCTTTGGCTTTTAGTCTATCCGCATCATTGTTTGTTTCCAAATCTCCCTCTATAACGCCAAAACGAAATTCATTCATCAAAGCAAGCTGTTCTAATATAGAAGTTTTTCCGCTTCCGGGAGAGCTCATGAGATTGATAGCTAAAACATTATATTTTTCAAAATGTTCTCTGTTATGTTTTGCTTCATGATCGTTTTTATCCAAAATTTTAGTAATAACCTCGATAGTTTTCGTATCATTTAGCTGTGGATTACTATGTAGATGTTCATGTTTATGTTCGTGAGTATGTTCTATGATACTGCATCCGCAATCTTTACACATATTTTCTCCTTATGAATAGTTATTCAATTATACTATATTTTCCAATCATGCAAATGGTAATGACTATGCTCCATACCATTATGTTTATGCTTATGTTTATGAAGAAGCCGCGCCTTCATTAGAAGCTGCTTATCCGATAAAAATCTATCCAATTCTCCGTCAAAAATCAGCTCATGACTCTTTGAAAGCACCAAAGCTCTTTCGCCAAATTCATAAGCTAGACTAAGATTGTGAGTGGAAATAATCGTCGTAACTTCCATGTCATTTAAAAGATCGATAAGCCAGCCGGTTGTTGGCGGATCTAGATTGGAAGTTGGCTCGTCCATAAGCAAAAGTTTAGGCTCTATTGCCAAAATTGCGGCAAGCGCTACTCTTTGTTTCTCTCCTCCGCTAAGATAATAAGGTGGAGTGTCAAGATATTTTTCCAAACCGAATCTTTTTGCAATCTCTATAGCTCTATCTTCTACGTTATCAAAACCAAACTCTCTTAAACCAAACTCAATCTCCTCTTTTACGGTTGAGTTAAACAAAAGAGTATTTGGATCTTGCATCAAAAAAGCCACCTCTTTTCTAAAACTTTTTGCTATTTTTTTAAAATTTTTTCTCTTTATCTCAACTCCATTGAAAATGTATGTTCCCTTTTTCGGAAAAAGAAGAGCGTCTAAAATCTTCAAAAGAGTACTTTTGCCGCTGCCATTAACTCCTAGCAAAACAACTCTTTCTCCTCTTTCAACACTAAAACTAATATCTTTTAAAAGCTCTTTCTTTCTTCCTCTAAAATCTTCATACTCAAAAAAAATATTTTTAACTTCAATCATCAAAAAAACCTCTGCTTTTCATCCCCATACTTATCTCTTGGCCATTATGTAAAGTTTTATTTAAAAAATAAAAACTCATAGCTTTTAAAGATTTTATCCATTTAATATATCCAAATCTACTCCATCTTGAGCTTACTCCCATCCAAAAGTCTAAAAAAGAGTTTCTAAACTGATATATCTGAGAAAATGAAAGAGCCACCAAAGCAGCTACATTTTTCGGTAAAACTTTAAAGATATTGATATTTTCTAAAACCCAAAAACTTATATATGTAAGTAAAAAGACTCTTAGATTAAAAAGAGCCAAAAAACTGTAATCTATCTCTTTAAAAAGCCCCATAAGTAGATAGGAAAGAGACACTATCAAGCTAAAAAACAGAACAGAAAAGAGACTCTTTTTTATAAGATATCGAAAATCACTCCTAGAGAGTATAAAGATTATCACTAAAGATATCGCCAAAAAGTAGATATTGTGAATCAAAGTAAAAAGAATTATCAAACATAAATATAGATAAAAATAAACTCTATCTCTCATCAAACATCACTTTAAAGTTTTTCTTTAAAAATCTATACAATATCACAGTTACCGCCCCTTCAACCAAACCTATCAACATATGAGGAATCATTATAGCCAAAGTGGTTGTTTTTATATCAAAAGGAAAAAAAAGAGGTTTTCCCTCTATCGAAGCTATTATAGGCTGAATCCCCAATATAAAAGCGATAAATATAGCCGATAGATTTACACCTACCCAGCCGGCCAAAAAGATAGCCAAAGTTTCGTTTCTTTTTTTTAAAACTTTGTATACATAATATGAACTAAAACTACCTATAAAAGCAATCGCCAAAATATTTATTCCCAAAGTAGTTATTCCGCCTTCACCAAATATTAAAGCTTCCACAACTAAAACTAAGGATGCGGCAACAAAAGAGAGCCAGGGTCCGAAAATCAACGCCAAAAGAGATATGCCGCTAAGATGAGCCGAAGTACCTCCCGGTAGCGGTATAGCTATCATCATAAAAACAAAACTTAAAGCAGATAGAGTAGCCAAAAAAGATATATTTTGGCTATCAATCTCTACCTTTTTAGAGGCTATATACCATAAACCGGCACTTGCCGCATATGCCGGAATATATGTAATAGGCGAAATAAAACCATCAGGTATATGCATAAATTCTCCTAAAATAGCGTAGAAAAACTAAAAATTACTCTATAATCCTCTTTTCCCTCACTTCCTTGCTGTTCATCCTCTTCGTTAAGCTTTGTCCATACTGGAAGTTTTACTCCAAGAGCCGCGCTTATATTGTTATAAAAAAGTCTAAAACCTACTGTTGTATATAAAATATCTCCTCCGGTAGCCTCTTGTTTTACTCCATTCTCTTCGTCTCGTCCCAATCTTAAAAAATTTGCTTCAAGATTAGTATCGAATCGTAGTTTCTTTTTAGGGTTTACGTAAAATTTATAAGCCAGAGCAGCATTTGCTCTTATCTCATCTGCAAATTTAACTCTTGTTCCATCACTGAACGTGTGTTCTTGGAAAGTATTATAAGATGTATCCATCACTAAAGTAAAGTCGTTTCCGAACCATTTTGTAGCACTTAGACCTATCATATAAGAAGGCTCCCCGAAACTTAACTGCATTCCTGCATCATATAAAGAGCCGTCTAACGTTTTTAACTCGCTATCGCCGGTAGGTAATGTAACATTGGCAAAAACAGTAAAATGCCAATCCTCTAAATCGTCCAAACTCTCATTTTTCGGAGTTAATATAAATCCTTCATCATACTTAAATCCCAATACTCCCATAAGGTTTATATCATGAAAACCGCTTGTTTGAACTGAATTTTCTTGCTTTTTTGTGTAGTAAGGCAGAAAAATATAACCGCTAAGATACGATTTAAAACCGTATCCTATGCCATACATCCAGTAGTAACTCTCATCCATCTCATCGTCGACAACATCTGTATATTTCTTATATGAAGCGTAATCAAGCTTCATATAAGCTAAAAACTTATCTTCTGGCAGCATAGCCGAACTTGTCGTCTCTACAGGAGCGCCAGGGCCTTCCAATCCGGCAATACCCAAAGACGCTACGCCATGATGGGCATAAGACAAAGTCGCAACCAATAAAGAAGCATAGACTATTTTTTTCATCTCTCTCTCCTTTTTATAAAATATTGTAAAAATATAAAAATCGCAAAAATCAACGCTATCCCAACAAAGATTTTTTGAAACTTTTCAAAATTTGTTTTTGAGTACTCCTTTATTTCAAAATCTTCTCCTACTTTAACCTCTACTTCTTTACCATGTCCATCTTCGCTTATAACTTTAATCAGCCATATGCCCGCTCTATCTGGTACAAATACTACTCTTGATAACTTATCCGTTCTACCGACAGCAAAAGGTATCTTTTCGCCGGGAGCAAAAACTTCATAAGGCTGATAGGAAAAATCCTCGCTACTACCAAAAGAGAAACTAAGCACAACTGCTTTTTGCTCCGTCACTTTATGAGTTAAATCGTGCGAAAACAAAGATACGGCAAAAAGAGCTATAAAAATCACTTTTTTCATTTTTCAACCTTAAAATTCAAAGTTGTTGTATAAACTATTTCGTCACTCTTTTTTCCATCGCCACTCTTTCTCAAAGTGGCACTGATATTTTGAAGCCCTTCTCTTTTAATCCTTATATTTACTCTGCCGTCTTTTGAACTTTTGCCTCTAGGCTTTCCATCATAAGCTACGATAGCTCCCTCTATCGGTCTTTTATCAAAAAGAATCAAAAGTCTTGCTTTGTCGCCTACCTCTTTTGGATCATTGAGCAAAACTATCTCAAAAGCGGAAGAGAGAGGTTTTTTAGAGTTTTTTTCCAGATATTTAACGCTCTCAAAACTT
>JALWIX010000102.1 GCA_027082175.1 Campylobacterales bacterium | reverse complement strand
TATGCTTGAAACCTCAAACTTCAAACAACTTAATATATTTAATCTCCAAATCTAAAATCACAATCTTCTTCTTTTAAAGAACACCGCCAAAAAAGCGGATGGAAGTATAAAAAATAATAGCTTAAAACTAGATTAAATTAGATGTGCGTAGCCTGTCTCAGGTTCTATTGCAATAGTAAATTTATCGTTACAATTTGTATCGAAGCAAAAGTTGATTTTTACAGTTTCTCTTAACGGCTTCTTTTCAGCGTCAAAGGGATTTACAGTGCCATTATCAACTCCGGCTAAACCTTCGTTAAAATATGGTCTTCCTAGATAATCGAAAAGAATTCTAACTCTGTCCCCTAAATTTGCATTTATTACAGAAGAACGATAATTGCTGGGTTCAACTACTATCTTTTTGATTCCAAAAGTTAGGGTAAGATTTAGCCATGTATTTACTTTTTCTCTTGGAGGATATTGATTTGAGCTTAATTCACTCCAGTTGCCAACTAGATATTTCCCGGTACCTGGGTCTATGGCAATTTCATAAAAATCTGTTTCAACTCCTTTATCAAAACAGCTTGTTGTGCCATCATCTGGAGAGTCGCTAAATATTTCATAAAATAGATTTTCTCCCGTATTGGTAAAGTATATCTGCCAGCGCTGTTTATAGTAATATTTACATCTTTGCGTCTCTTTAACTGAAGTATTAATAGGATAAGGTTGGAAAATATCATCCATTAGCGCTAAATGCTGTGTATATCTTATGTGTAAAAGAATTTGATCTGCAGCTTCTTGCTTTCTGTCATCATCTATACGGGGAATTGCTATAGCAGTTATAATGCCAACTACCGCTATAACAATAATTGCTTCATATAGAGTAAATGCCTTTCGCATTTTATACCTTTGTGGATAATCGGCCTATTGCCGATTATACCACAAGATTATTTAATTTCTTCTGCCTTTTGTACATCATACAATATATCATCAAATGGATGTCTATACATAGGCATACCTAGTCTCTTTTCATCAAGAATATGTCCAATAAATCCGATTGTTCTTCCTAAAATAAAGAATGCGTTCAACGTTCCGCTTTCAATAAATTCATTAATCTCTTCTTCAGTGTAACCCAAAGCTCTCCACATATCTACCATTAAGATACCAATAGTTCCGTCAACGTTTAAGATAAGATTGTCTTTTTTAGACGTTGTTAGCTTTTCAACTTCTAAAGCGTACTCTAATAGTGGAGTTGATGGAAAATGATCTTTTGCAAATTTTTTCAGTCCCTCTACCCTTTTATCCGGATTTCTAACAGATTTTATTCTGTGACCAATTCCAGGGATAGGAACTCCTTGTTTTTTCATATAGTTAACAAACTCTTTTGGGCTCATGTTGTTATCATGAGCATATTTAAAGTAGTAAGCAGCTCCATCTATAGCACCGCCAAATCTAGGTCCGATTGTTAAAAGACCAGTTACCAAAGATTCTACAACACTCTTTCCTGCACGTGCAGTAACTTTTGCATTGTGCGCACCTGAAACCGCAGGTCCGTGATCCGCAACCGTTTTTATAACAGTCTCGATGAAGTCAACAGCCCATCTAGGATAAACTTTTTTAAACCACAGAAGACTTACTACATCGCCGATTGTTTTTCCTGTGTCAGGGGTTGCGACAGAGCTAATAGGATATCCAGCATATGTTGCTTCTTCACCTCTATCGTCACTAATAGTACAAATAAAGTTTTTAGGTTTTCTAATCTTTCCAGCTTTTAAAGCTTTTGCAAAATCTTCAGGAACATTTGGAACTTCAGGCTCTTCGATATCTTTAATAATTCCTTTACCTTTTAACTCCTCATATACGCCTTTAATAACATGCGGCAGATCGTTAAAACTGTCAGGAACATGTATACCGGCTTCTCTCATTGCTCTATTTTTAGCTATAGCAGTCTCTTCGTCCGCATTTGCGCTAGCGCCTGCGTGTCCAAATTGAACGCCACTTGAAAAATGTTGAGCAATAGTTCCTATACACCAGGCGATAATAGGCTTTTTAATCTTTCCGCTTTTTACTGCTTCAATAACTTTATACTCTTCGCGTCCGCCTACTTCACCAAGCAAAAGCATATACTTAACATTTGGATCTTGTTCCATTCTTAGAAGATGATCGATAAATACAGAGCCAACAAATCTATCGCCGCCTATGGCAACCCCGTCAGCTATACCGTCTGCATTTAGCGCAATGATGTTTGAGAGCTCGTTAAAAAGACCGCCACTTCTTGTAACTAGTCCGCAGCTACCAGGTCTATGAAGTTTTGATTTTACAATATTGTCAATTGTTCCACCTATATTTGCAACCTTAAACGCTCCAGGAGTTATGGCGCCAACAGTAGCAGGTCCTATAATAAGCACACCCTTGTCTCTTG
>JALWIX010000101.1 GCA_027082175.1 Campylobacterales bacterium | reverse complement strand
ACGATAACGGATACAGAGTAGGAGGTTTTTTAGGTTCTAGGAATTGTGAGCACAAGGCGGAAGCTTCGGCATTGGGAGCCGACATCGGCGAGCCTCCTTATGATGACTTGGATGATTTTACATCTGTTAATGCGAACAATTATAACGGTAGCAGAAGTTATAAACTTAGCGTTAAGGTCGATTTTGTAGAGGATTTAAGTCTAAATGACGAAGTGTTTAAAGATGAAAACTCTATTACCGCAAATTCCACAAACACAAAGTATATAGTGATCGATGTCAATAGTACGAAAAAAACGGAGTTGCTTAGAAAAAATATAGCTAGATTTGTTTTTTGCTCTTTTAATATCGGTCAAACCCACATAAACAGGCTTTCTTGGTATGAATAAGAGAGGATTTACGCTTATTGAGCTGATATTTGTCGTAGTTGTCGTTACGATTTTAAGTGTAGCTACTTTTAAAGCGCTGCAAACTATTTTGATAAGAAGTTATAAGGCAAAAGAGATTACAAAACTATCTTTACAGTCGCAAATAGCCGTAAATCAAATAAGCGAATATCTATCAAACAGGGTTCCCTCAACCGTGATAGGCTATGATCCTCAAACGGGAGAGTTTGAATATATAGGGGAGTTAACTTCAACCAAACCTGTTTTGGAGTGGATAGGGATAGCAAACGAGGCTTTGTTGAACGGAAGCTACAGCGGTTTTTTAGATCTAAAAAAATCAAATAAAGACACAAACACCACATATTCTCCAAACAGTAACGGCGATGCGATAGCCGCAACGATTCAGAAAAAATTTGCAATTTCCGATGATATTTTCGCTAGCAATATTGTAAATCTGATTTTTGCGGGAAGTTTTGATAGGGGAAGAAGCGATATCAAAGATTTTAACAACTCTTTTGGGTGGCATGGAAATCAAAGTTTAAATAGTTTTGATATAGATATAAACTCTACCGGATATATCAAAATAACGGATACCGTTCAGCCAAAATTTATCTATGAGAAATATTTTTTGGTTGATAGCGCATACGCAATAGCAAGAAGAGCGGATTTAAAAGAGGCTGATTGGAGCTGCAGTGATTTAAATTGGAGCGATATAGATGATGATACGTTGCTTCTTTTTTATGACTATCGTCCTTGGAGAGGCGAGACGTTTTGCGGCGACTCTAACGGAAATCCAGGAGGCAGAGTAACGATTCTTATGAAAAATGTGGCAAGATTCAGATTTGACGAGATAGATTATACTATAAGAATAAGCTTAGATATCAACAAAAGTATAAAAGGCTCGACGCCGGTGCATATTTCTAAAATGAAGGTAGTGTTTTGAGAAGAGCGTTTAACCTACTAATGGCTATTTTTATGGTTCTGCTTTTGAGCGGCGCTGCCGTTTTGACTCTTAAATATGTCTCTATTAGCGCAAAACATATAAGCGATAGCTACATAAAAGAGCAAGCGGAAATATTCATGCAAAGCGTTATAGAAGCTACTATTTTGAAAATAGAGGGATATGACAGAAGTTTGAATAGAGACTGTATAAAAAGTCTTAGATTTTACTCAAACGACAAAAGGTTTATAGCGGATGTAAATATAACAAAGTATTATCTTTATAACGGTAAGGACAACGGTGGAGAGGATTTGTCGGCTTGCGATAGAGTAGAGTCTATCTCAACGGAAGAATCTCACGGCTATGTAATGATAGAAGCGGTTGTTGAGACAAATTCATCGCATCCGAAAATAAAAGATTTTGTCTCTCCGGTACGAATTGTAAAAAGGACGTTGCAAAGACCATGAAAAAAGCTTTTACATTAGTTGAACTTATAACGGCTTTGATAATTGTAGGCATATTAAGTTCGATAGCTTTTTATAGCATTAAGCCGGACTATCTGAAAAATGATACGAATTATGTTTTTATGAAGCTAGAAAACGCCAGGTACAGCGCTATAGGGTACGATAAAAGAGTTTCTAGTTTAGGTGATCTAAATAGCGCCATAGGTTGTGTCGATTTTAACAAATTGAGTGAAATAGATGATAAAACCAAAAGCAAAAATTATGTTTTTAACTCAACACTAAATTATACTCTCGACATATTGTGTTTTGATAGTGCAGGGCGTTTGTATGACGGTTCTATCGATAACAATATGACGACTTTAGATTCTTTAATACAAAGTAATGTTATAATCAATATTAATTATAAAGACAAAAATTCAACTATAAAAATTTATCCTTTTAGCGGATATATAGAGATACTTTATTGAGGATAGAGATGGAAAGAAGTAAAATCGTTTTATTATACAATGAAAAAGCTATATTTTATGACGGCAATGATATAAAATCCGCTAACTTTAAAGATACCAAAAAGTTTTTCACCGGCGCCGTATTGCCTCTTAAATATCTTGATACATTGACTTTTAAGCTTCCTAAAACATTATCAGACGATGAGCTTTCCATACAAGCAGAGATCAAGATGTACGAAGAGGCTGGACTGGACGCAAACAAAGAGTATGTTATAGATTTTTTAAAATATGACACAGGAGAAGAGTATATAATAGAGGCTTTTGCCCTAAAAAAAGAGGATTTTGAAACAGAATTTAACAGATACGGTAAGAAAATAGAAGCTATAGATATAGTTTTTCCAAGATTTTTATCGTACCAGGCCCTTTACAACAAAGGTCTTGAATCAGATAAAAACGATCTGTTTATATGTTTAGATGAAGATGAGGCGTTTGTCGTTATCTATAAAAGAGGGGAGTATATCGGCTATAGATTGATTGATTCTATATCTACCATCTCAAAAAGAGTAGGTATTGAGACGGTAAAACTTAAAGAGTATCTGAGTTTAAAGGGGCTTCAAAGAGAAAACTACTCTTTGGATGAAACTCATATCATCGACGCTTTACAAGAGATATTTTTTAAAAATATAGAAAAAATAGTCTATTCCGTAAACCATAAACGAACTATCTTTGCTTTAGAAGGAATTGATCGAATATTTGTCGATTTTGACGGAAAAAACATAGAAGGCTTAAAAGAGTTTTTTGTCTCTTTCGGATATGAGGATTTTGAGATTGAGAGTGTTAAGTGTTGCGGTAAAGAAGGAGAAGAGACAAAAATTTATCTATTTTGCGAGTATATATATCAAACGGCAAGCGAAACTCAAAATATCCAAAAGTTAAATCTCTCTTTTTGGGAGAGAAAAAAGCCGTTATATGAGTATATTGTATTTAAATATACCGCGGTATTGGCTCTTTTTACACTGCTTGGCTTATCTGTTTACGGTTACTTTTATTATAACGATTTAATGTTGCAAGAGAGTATTGCCAAAAAGAGGGTAAAGTTAAAAAAGTTAAAAAGCGAATCTGCAAAATATTTAAAAGAACTAAAAATATTGAAAGATAAAAACCAAAAAATAAAAAAAGAGATAGAAAATATTGAGCATAAAATGTTTGTTTACGAGACCACTTTAAAAATGATCCCTTTTATCGAGAGACAAAAAGTGGCAAGAGAAGAGTTTATGAACGACGTAGTTTACGCTTTGGCAAAATATCGCTTAAATACCGAATATATAAAACAAAAAAATCCGAAAGAGATGGAAATTATGCTGATTTCCGAATATTATCATCGCGATAGAATAGCAAAATTTATAAAAGAGCTTTTAAATAGAGGGTATTCTGAGGTGAAAACGTCTCAGATTAGTTATAGCGATGGAGTATATACTAGTAGCGTCAAGGTTAAAAGATGATAGAGTTAATAGATAGTTTGGAAGAGAAGATTAAAGAACAAGAGCCTAAAAAAAGGGTTTTTATGCTTTTATTAACTCTTTTTTTAGTAATGTTCACAATATATTTTTTTCTTATAGAGCCGATTATCGAAGAGATTAATCAAAAACAGAAAACTTTGACAACTTTAGAGCAAAAAATTTCTAAAAATTCTCCAAAAAAAATTCAGTCTAAGATTTTTTTGAAAAAAAAAGAGATACTTAAAAACGAGGATATCAAAGAGGAGTTAAAGCTAAAACTTCTTTTGTTGAGTAGCAAACTTGATAAACTGAGATTTTTGTTTGCAAACGATAAAGATTTTAATATATTTTTAAACGACCTTTTAAAAGAGTCCGTAAACAAAAACATTTTGATAAAGGAAATAAAAATATTGGATAAAGAAGAACCGTTTATAGGAAAATTGTATATTAAAAAATCGATTAGCGTTGAAGGAGAGGGAAGATTTTTAAATATAATATCTTTTGTTAGAAGATTGGAGAGCAACAAGATGTTGATGTCTATCAAAGAACTCATAATCGAGACGGAGGGTTCTTTGCCAAATTTTAGTTTCAGTATCGACTTTTACGGAGTTAAAAAGTGAGACTCTTTTTATTATCAACAATGCTTTATTTATCGCTATTTGCTGAAGTTTTGCCTTTACCTGTAAAATACGATCCTTTTTATAAAGCCCAAAAATTATTGAAGAAAAAAAAGGCAAAAAGTTTCTCTGGAACTTTAAAACTGACGTTAAGCGCAATATATAACGAAAGAGCGTATATTAATGGAAAATTTTATAAAGTCGGAGATAAAATAGAGGGATATAAAATCTATAAAATAGGCAAAAATTTTGTGATTTTAAAAAAAAGAGGCAAAAAAAGAGTTCTTTATCTGGTAAAAAACAAGATTTTAAAAACATTGGAGTATAAATGAGAATATTAATCTTTGCGATACTCTTTATATATCTAAACGTAAATGCGGCTAATCTTTGTGAAAATAGGCTCTTTTCGTTAAGCGCGTACGGCGGTAGTGGCAAAAGTGGCATTAGCGTTGAAGATGTATTAAAAGACCTATCTATGCAGTGCGGTTTAACTATCAGTTTTGAAGATAAAAAGAGTAAAGATGCGATAAAGAAAAAGTTAGATTTTATAAATATACAAAATTATACGTTTGATGAATTTATCGATTTTTTATTTGATGAGTCAAATCTGTTTTATAGATACGATAAAACAAAAAATATTATAAAGGTCTCTTACTATAAAAGCGAAACTTTTAATATCGATTATATAAACGTAAGCGAGCTTAGCAGCGAAAGCAGTAAGTCTATAAATACTGGCTCAGGCGGAGGAGTATCAAACAGTTACGGCTCTACAGCCACTACCTCTACCTACGGTACGGGCACTACCAACTCTAGATACGCATCAAGCGGAGGAACCTCGGCTGATTATACGAAAATAGTAACAAAGTCCGAGTTTACCTTTTGGAAAAGCCTAAGAGAGAGTATCGAAAAACTTCTTTCAGGCTCTAAAGATTATAAACTTTTTATCAATAAAGACGCTTCTTTGTTAACAGTAAGGGCAAACAAAAAAGATTTAGAAAATATTAGGAAATTTTTAGATTCTTTGATGAAAAAGATGCATAAACAGGTTTTAATTGAAGCAAAGATTATAGAAGTTGTTTATAACGATAATTATACAAAAGGGATTGATTGGAGCAAATTTAGTCTGTCGCTTTCTGGAAGTATTGGCGGTTTTGATACTAAATCTAACGGAGCCACTTTTAGTAATTTTACAAAACCGGATTATTATATAGGCTATAATCTTTCAACGGAAGGATTAATTAACTTTTTAAAAACATACGGAGATGTGAATATACTCTCCAATCCTAAGGTTTTAACTCTAAACAATCAGCCGGCGGTTATCAATGTAGGAGAACAGCTCTCCTACAAATATCAAACCGGAGGGATAACGTACACCACTACAGGCACTCCAGTGGGAACCGCAACCTACTCTTTAGGCTCTACCTTTGTGGGGATCACTTTATATGTTATTCCCGAAGTAAGTTCTCAAAACGATATCATTATGAAAATAAATCCCGTAATAAGCGAACTTATCGAAAACCAAGATACAAATACCACTTTACAAAGAGAGTTGCCTCCCGATATAAAAATAAAACAGATGACATCAATAGTAAAAGTAAAAGATGGACAGAAAGTTTTAATAGGCGGGCTAATTAGCCTAATGGAGTCAAAATATCACAAAAAAGTACCTATTTTAGGAGATTTACCGATTTTAGGAAGAGCTTTTCACTCAACCCAAGATATTAAAAAAAGAAGCGAGCTGTTCATTTTACTCGTACCTAAAATAGTTAAATCTTCAAATATGCCCACTATAGATGAGGTAAAAATTTTTAAAGGGCGAAAAATTGAGTAACTATTTAGAGATTGCGAAAATTTTTGAAGAAAATGCAAAAGCAGTCGATTTTTTTGAGAATACGGAAGTTTTAAGCCTAAAGTCATCGTTAACCAATATTTTAGATAAAGAGACAAAACAGCTTATTTTCTTAATAGGCGAGCCTGGAGTCGGTAAAAGCGCTTTTTTGAACAATATAGAAGAGCTTTTGGAAAATAGATACTCGATAATAAAGTTTGACACCCCTTTTATGGAACCTGTCGATTTTATAAAGACGCTTATCAAAAAACGGGAGCGAGAGATAAAAGATTTTTCGTTGGAAGGTTTGATAAAAGAGGTAGTTGAGATTTATAAAGATGACAAATGTCTGATAGCCATCGATGAAGCGCAGCTTCTTTCTAAAAAGATGATTGAACTTATAAGAATTTTAGCGGATAGCAAAGCGTTTTGGTTTTTATTAGCTATGCACAAACACGAATCTAAAGAGATTTTAAATGAGCCTCAATTCTCCTCTCGCCCACATAAAGTTTTGGAACTTGGAAAATTGCAAAAGTATGAGTGCAAAGACTTTATATACAATACTTTATCTAAGGCTGATATGAACTCTCTTGCCGAAGAGCTATCAAAAAAGTATCTTGGATTTATATATAAAGTTACAAAAGGCAATTTTAGAGATTTAAAAAAACTTTTATACAACCTTTTTTTACTTATAGATTACGCTATAACCAACGACAAAAAAAAGTATAAAAAGCTCTCTGATTGCCTCCTGATTATGGCCGCGATAGAAGGAGGTCTAATAGATGCTTGATTTTGAACGATTGGAAAGAAGATGCAAAAAGTATAGATTAAAACGGTATATTCCAATAATAATTTTGATTTTTTTGATAGTTTTTATTTTTATATATATGGGCGATTTTTCTAAAAAGAGTTATGTAGAAAAAAAGACCGTCGAGTTTAACGAGTCTAAAAAATCTGAATTGATTAAAAAAGAGCCAAATATAGAAAATAGGACTCAAAAAATTGATAAAAGAGTTAGAAAAGAGAAATCTGCAAATAGCGAAAAAAAGTGTTATGCGCTACAGTTTTTAGAATCTAGAAAAAAATATCTTTCTGATATTAAAAAAATAGAGGAAAATTTAGAAAGTTACGGGTTAGAGTGTTATTTAAGATTTGGAAGTATAGATAGCGACAAAGTATATCTAAGGTGCAATAGAGTTAAAAACTATGAAGATTTGAGTAGGTTTATAGATTTGGCCAAAGAGAAAAATCTGGACTATTTTGTAGTTAGGGAGAGTTGTGAACAGTTAAAAAAAATTAAAGATGTTAAAGAAGAAAAAGACGCTATTATAGAAGAGAAAAATATATCTTTAAAAAGCGCTAGAAAAGGTGAGAAAAAAGATAGCGATAATCTGGAAGAAAAAAGAAATATTTTAAATATAAAAGAGCCTTCGATAAAGGATTTGGAAGAACTTTTTCAAAAAAGAAAAACCTATAAATTGGCTATAAAAATTTCAAAATACTATTTTGAAAAAAGAGATTACAGAAAATCTCTTGAATGGGCAAAGACCGCAAATAAGATAGATAACGAATCCGAGGAGTCTTGGCTTTTGTACGCAAAATCCTTATATCATCTTGGAGATAAAGAATCAGCAATAGAGCTATTGAGAGTATATTTAAAGTTTAAACACTCAAAAGATGCCGTAAAACTTTTAGAACAATGGATGCAAAATGATAGCTAAAAAGATACGTTTAGGCGATATTTTAATCGAAGAGAAATTGATTACACAAGAACAGTTAGAGCGCGCGTTAAAGATTCAAAAAGAGCTTAACTATACTAAAAAGCTTGGTGAAATTTTAATCGAGGAGGGGTTTGTAACACAAAAAGAGCTTTTAAAAGCTTTATCTAAACAGTTAAAAATCGATTTTATAGACCTTTATGGAGCAGATATAGATTTTGACAAACTTGTAAAAAAATATCCTCTCAATATTTTAAAAGCGGCAAACGCTATACCTTTTAAGGAAGACGAGGATTTTTTATATGTGGCAACTTCCGATCCGCTCAATTATGAAGCGTTGGAGCATTTAGAGAGAACTATATCTTTAAAACCTATAAAGATATATTTAGCTCTACAAGAAGATATTGAGGTTATTTTTCATAGAGTAGAGATATTAAAACAGACTAAAGAGATTGTTGAAGAGGTAAAAAAAGAGTTAAAAACAGAAGGCGTAAAAAAAGAGGGCGAAGAGAGCGCCGTTATGAAGCTTATTGTGCTGATAATTAAAGATTCCATATTAAAAAGGGCAAGTGATATCCATATAGAGCCTGATGAAAAGGAGGTAATAGTAAGAGCTAGAATAGACGGAGTCTTGCATGAAAATTTTGTTTTCGATTTAGAGATATATAACGCGCTTGCTTCAAGAATCAAACTTTTAGGAAATTTAGATATTTCTGAAAAAAGGGTGCCTCAGGACGGAAGATTCTCTTTTACGATAGAAGGTAAAATTTACGACTTTAGGCTATCGACAACACCCACTATTTACGGCGAATCTTTGGTGATGAGAGTTTTAGACAGAGAAAAAGTGCTTTTAAAACTTGAGGAGTTGGGATTTGAAGAGGAAAATCTAAACACATTTATCGAACTAATCCACTCTCCGCATGGTATTATACTTATAACAGGACCTACTGGCAGCGGTAAAACCACTACTTTGTATGCCGCTTTAAATGAGATAAAAAACATAACCAATAAAGTTATGACAGCAGAAGATCCGGTAGAGTATAGGCTCCCTTTAGTACAGCAGATACAGGTAAACGAGAAGATAGGTTTGACATTTGCTAAAGCCGTAAAATCTTTTTTAAGACAGGACCCAGATATAATCCTAATAGGCGAAATAAGAGATTTTGAAACTTTAAATGCGGCCGCTCAAGCGGCGTTAACAGGACATTTGGTGTTTTCAACTCTACATACCAATGACGCGCCAGGAGCTATACCTAGAATGGTTCAGATGGGATTAAAACCCTATCTTATTGCCGACTCGTTAATAGGCGTCGTTGCGCAAAGATTGGTTAGAAAGATTTGTCCATACTGTAAAACAGAGATAAAACCTCCGTTAAAGCTTATCGAAAAGGTTAAAAAGTATATACCTCAAAACACTAAATTTTATGGAGGAAAAGGTTGCTCAAAATGTGATTTTACAGGCTATTTCGACAGAACGATGATATCTGAGATTTTAGTTATTGACGATATGTTGGCGAAAATGATTTCTGAAAACGCAAATAAGGTAGAAATAGTTGAATATGCCGAGAAAAAGAGTTCATATCAACCTATGTTAGTTGATGGTATTAGCAAGGTCGTAAAAGGGATAACTACATTAGAAGAGGTATTTAGAGTAGCTAAGGAAAAATAGTTGAGATACTATAAAATAGTTTATAAAAGAAGAAAAAAGAGATTTTCAGTTGTTATAGAAGCTGAAAATAGAGCTTTAGCAATGCAAAAATTTTTCGATTTGAAATTGGGAGTTCTTATCAAAATTTCTGAAACAAGCAAACCTTTTTCTTTTTATCTAAAAGAGATTCAAGAAAAAATAAACGATCCTATTAAAGGCAGAAGAGTCGATATAGAGACATTGATCTCGATTATCGATCAAATATCAATTATGATTGACGCCGGTTTGCCGTTAAATATTGCGCTTGCCGAAACGGTTAAAACGCAAGAAGATAGAATGTTAAAAGCCATATTTACTCAAATAATGGAAGATATAGAAGGAGGAAAGAGTTTTTTTGAAGCGGCAAAAAGATTTAAAAAGCAGCTTGGATTTTTGACTTTATCAATGATAAGATTAGGTGAAGAGACCGGAACTTTACCTGAATCGTTAAATCATTTATCAAAAATTTTACAAGCTATTTTAGATAATAGAAGAAAATTTAAAAAGGCTACTAGATATCCGCTTTTTGTTATGTTTGCGATGATGATCTCTTTTGTTATCGTTATAGTGATGGTAATACCGCAGTTTAAACAATTTTTTGAAGAGACTAAAATGGAGTTGCCTCTTCCGACTAAATTTTTACTTTGGTTAGAGCATTCGGTCGTTACTTTTGGTCCATATATTTTGATCTCTGCTTTGACTGTTTTTTTTACGCTTCTTATTTTTTACTCAAAGAACGAGAAGGTAAGACTATTTTTAGATAAGTGGCTGCTTAAAGTCTATATTATAGGCGAAGCGACGCTATATGCGATGGTTAGTAGATTTATCTATGTTTTTAGAGTTCTTGTGGAAGCCGGGATACCTATGATAGACGCTTTGAAGATAGCATCAGAGATTGTGGAGAATAGTTATATAAAAAAAGAGTTAGAAAAAATATCTTTGGCAATTGAAGAGGGAAGAACTCTTTATAATGGATTTGAAGACAGCAGACTTTTTGAAAATATGGTAGTAGAGATGATAAAAGCCGGCGAGATAGGCGGCGGACTTGGAAAAATGCTAGGAAAAGTTAGTAAAATCTATCAAGATAGATTTGATTATATAGTTGACAATATCGCCGCTTTGATAGAGCCTATCTTGATAGCCGCGATAGCGGGATTTGTTTTGACTTTGTCTCTAGGTATTTTCTTACCAATGTGGAATTTAGTCAATCTTGCGGGATAAAAAGGATTTAAATGGATGTGGAGAGCGGAAGCATCGTAATAGCAGTAATAAGTTCGATTATCCTAGGATTTGGACTTTGGATAGTATATAAAATGTCAAATCTATAGCTCATTTACATCAGTACATGTTTGGTCTGCAACATCTTTTAAGGTAAATGTACCGGTTTTGATGTCGTATATCCAATAATCGGAGCAGTCTGGCTTTCCATTTGTATCACTGCTTGGATTAACTCCGCTGTTTTTAGTAGATGCCGGGCCTTTGTAAAAGTAAGTGCCGTCGTTGTTGTCTTTACACTCCCACTTGGCGTTAACCGTAGAAGAGTTTTTAAGTATAAAGCCAAATGGTTTATTTGTATTGCAATCTCCAAGTATAGGATATCCTGAACTACAGTTAAAATCTCCGTCGTTTGAAGTGTCTCCATCGGAGCAGTTAGTCGTCTCTTGGTTTCCCCAGCTAAACTCACCTTCGCTCATAATCCATTCGCTGTGGACATCCTCTATGGCGCTTTGAATAGTAGAAGCCGTAGCAAGCTCTGAAGAGATTTTTGTGTTAGAGGTAAGCCCTGTAAATTTTGGTATCGCCACAGCGGCAAGGATGCCGATGATGACGATGACAAAGATAAGTTCAACTAAAGTAAAAGATTTTTTCATCTAGTTTTGAGTTTCCAAATTTATAGTATATGTAACTCCAGCCGTGCTACAGTCGTATCCTTTAGCGTTAAGAGCTCTTTTTGAGGCTAATCCCGTATCGGTGCCCTCGTCACAATAAATTTTAACTGTAACGGTTCCGTCGTTATTATAAGTAAAAGTTGCGTTTAGATCGCTTTGGCCGCTTCTATATGTTGCCGTATCGTTTGATGTAGTATTTATATCCCAGTCATTTCCTTGAAATCTATAGATATTTGTCAAATTTAGATCAGCGGGGCTTATTCCTCCAAGCTCAACTGCGTTTAGATATGCGGAAGGTCCTCCGCTTCCGTTTAAATCTGACAATACAGCAACAACGTTACCGGCTATTGCGTTTTGCTTTAAATCTTTAAACTTTGGAATAGCTACGGCGGCAAGTATCCCTATAATAACTATCACAAAAATTAACTCTACTAAAGTAAATCCCCCTCTTCTCATTACTTCTCCTTTGGTTTGATATAGTATTGTTTCTCAATTGTACAATTTATTTACTTATACAAATCTAATATAAATAAGTGACATATATTATATTATCGGTTTATTTTAAAAAAAATTTATGTTTAAAAGATATATTTGGGATGAATTTTATATATGCAATCTTGAAAATCATAATGAGTGCCATATGTTATGGACTTATACAATCAATTGAAATAAAAATATTTTTTTGATATAATACTTACTCCCCTCCCCCTATGTAGCAGCAGGCTCTTTTGAGTCTGCTGTGAATTTAAATATTTTTTTTTATTGAAAAAAAATAAAAAATCAGATAAAATTTCGCTCCTAAATAAAGAAATCTATATAAATTAAGGATTTAACGATGAAAAAAGGGATCCATCCAGAATACGTAGAGTGTGAAGTAACTTGCGCGTGCGGAAATCATTTTGTTATATACTCTAACAAACCGCAACTAAAGATTGATATCTGCAATAGATGCCATCCATTCTTTACGGGTAGTGAAAAGATTGTGGATACAACCGGTAGAGTAGAGAAATTTAAGAAGAAGTTTGGCTTGAAGTAGTTTGTTAACGCTAGTTCCGACTCCTTTAGGAAATATTGAAGATATGACTCTAAGAGCCATTAAGGCTCTAGAGAGCGCGGATCTTTTTTTATGCGAAGATACAAGAATCGCTAGAAAACTCATAAAACTTCTGCAAGATAGATTCTCTATAAAAGTAAAATCTTCCAAATATCTCTCCTTTCATGAGCATAATCAAGAAAATTTTTTATTAAAATTAGAGCCATCTTTTTTTGAACAAAATATTGTTTACTTGAGCGATGCAGGAATGCCTGGTATTAGCGATCCCGGTGCAAAATTGGTTGATTATTGCTTAAAAAATGAAATAGAGTATGATGTTTTGCCTGGTCCAAGTGCGGCTATTACAGCATTTGCGGCAAGCGGCTTTGACGGAAAGTTCACATTTTTCGGATTTTTACCGCATAAAGGCAAAGATAGAAAAAAAAGGCTTGAAGAGGTTTTGGATAATACGTATTTTTCAATTGTTTTTGAAGCTCCACATAGACTCTTAAAATTTTTAAACGAAGTTGAGAATATTGATAATGATAGAGAGATTTTTTTGGCTAAAGAGTTAACTAAAAGATATCAGAGATTTTTTAAAGGAACGGTTGAAGAAATTTTGGGTATGATAAAGGATATAGATATAAAAGGGGAGTGGGTAGCGGTCATCTCTCCTAAAAAAGAGCCATTTAGTCAAAGTACATTAACAAAACAGGATATTTTGTCACTAAATATCTCAAAAAAAGAAAAAGCCAAACTTCTTTCCAAAATAACCTCTAAAAGTGTGAAAGAGTGTTATGAAGAGTTGATTAGAGGATAAACATTGGACATTAGGAATTGGGAATTGGGAATTTGGATTTTTGATTGAGTAGTTGAGTGGTAAATCAACTCACACTCACCACTAACGACTATCGACTATCGACTATCGACTCAGCATTCACACCCACACCCCCCTAAGTCACTTAACTACTTATCCACTCAAGCAATTTAATCTTTCAATAAGTAATAAAAAGCTACAATCGGCCTATGATAGTATATGGCAAACAGATATTTTTTTATATTCTAAAAAGGCATCCTAAACTCGTTAAAAGAGTCTTTTTTTCAAAAAAAGTTGATGAAAAAATTTTCAAAGAAGTTAAGAGGCTTGGCGTTCCTGTACAGAGTATAGACAATAAAAAAGCTCAAAGTTTAGCCCATGGCGGCAATCATCAAGGCTTTTTACTAGAAATTGAGGATTTTAAATATAGTAATAAATCAGATTTGAAAGAAGCGGATTTTATTGTGTTGCTTTATGGGGTGACAGATGTGGGAAACATCGGCTCTATTATAAGAACCTCTTATGCGTTAGGGGTTGACGCCGTTGTGATTTCTAACGTAAAACAGATGAAACCGGAAGGTTTTATCAGAACTAGCAGCGGTGCGGCTTTAGATATGCCTATAGTTTTATATCAAAACGCATATGAACTTATAAATGAATTGAAAATGCAAAAATTTGTTATTTATGCTACATCTTTTAACGGAAAAGATGTAAGAAAAGTGAGTTTTGAAAGAAAAAAGGTTTTGATTTTGGGAAGCGAGGGCGAGGGGATTCCTCAAAAGCTTTGTAAAAAGAGCGATATAAAAGTAAAAATAGAGATGGAGAGAGATTTTGATTCTTTAAATGTTAGCGCCGCCGCTGCTATATTGATTGATAGGATGAGATAATGAGTGATTTTGAAAAGCTAAAAAATATAGATATAGAGGAGTTATATAGGAAGACATTTATCGCAAGAAAACATCTAAGAGCTATTTTAAACAGAGATTTTTCCAAGTTTGATAGACTAAAAGCGATCGGTTTTGTAAAGATTATTGAAAGAGAATACGGATTTGATCTTAGTGAACTAAAAAATGAGATAGAAAGCTATTTTTCTCAAAATAACGAAAATAGTGGTGAAAAAGATATAAAAAATATTGAAAAAAAAGAGTTAAATTCAAACAAAAGTTTTCAAAAATCTAAAAAATTTCCTATTTTTGCGTTAGTTATAATTGCCATATTTTTTATAACGCTGCTATTTTTTATGCAACAAAAGAGTCTTACAACTAAAAATCTAGATAAAAAAGATAATAAAGAAAATATTTTTTTAGAGCAAAACCAAACCTCAAGTAAAGATGAAGATAAAAATGAGACTCAAAAATCTATAGAATCAAAAAATAGCGATGAAAATAAAACTTCTAAACAAAAAGATTTAGAAAAGAAAAATCTTCTTAATTCTACAGACGAAGAAGAACCTAAAAAGGCTGTTTTGCCTTCAATTGCGCTTATACCTAAACAAAAAATATGGGTAGGAATAATCTATCTAGACGATTACTCTAAAAAAAATTATCTCACCTCTTCTGCTATTGAGCTAAATACTACGAGAGATCAACTTATAGTTACAGGCCATGGTTACTTTAAAATAGAAAAAGATGGAAACGTAACGGAGTATAGCGACAAAAATAGATTAAGATTTATCTATAAAGCCGGGGATTTAAAAAAAATAGATTTGCAAACCTTTAAAAAATATAATCGAGGGAAAAATTGGTAAGAGCATTTTTTATTTTTATATTTATTGTTAAATTATCTTATGGCGATCTTTTGGAGGAGAAGATAAAAAGTCTAGTAAGTGAAATAACTTATGAGAAACACTATAAACTAATAAAAAAGATTTTCCAAAACAGAGAAGATTACTATCTTGGCGAAAATAAGGTAGATATGATAAAAGTTATCAAAAATTTAAAAGAGAACGGCCTTTTAAATCTATTTTTCGATTCGCCTAGAAAAAATCAAATAACCTTTGAGACAAACTCCAATCCTGTACTATTTATGAAAATAATTGAAGACAATTTGAGGAATTTGGGGTATTACTATTTTATGAGCGATGAAGTTAGATATGATGAAAACGCTTTTGGATGGAAAATCTCTTTTTTATCGGAATATACTCTCGATCCGGAAATTTTTAGTCAATTTTTAATAAAAAATGGATGTGAAGTTTTAGATATTGTAAGAGAAGACGAGAGTACTTGGAGATACGTTATAAATGTAGATAATGTGAAATTAAATGCGACTAAGCTTTTGTTAAATGAAAAAATACGTTTAAAAAAGCCACTTAATGATTATTGGTTGATAGTTAAAGGGGGCAAAAAAATCTCCATCGCCAGTTACGGCGGGAATAGATGGTATCCGAAGGTTATTATTTATGATAAAAATCTTCATATTTTAAAAATCTACAAAAAAAAGAGGAAAACCGATTGGCTGGTTTTTTATTTGCCAGCAAACGCATATTATATTAAAATTTCAGATATTTTTACACTGAGCAATATAAAGTATGGTCTTAGAGTGACACTGGAATAGTAACTAATGTAAGTGATGAGTGATGAGTGATTACCGATTACTCATCACTGATCACTAATTACTATTTACCAAGGAAAACAATGTTTGATGAGATAAGATTCAACAAAATCGACAGACTTCCAAAATATGTGTTTGCCGCTGTAAATGAGATCAAAATGGCCGCAAGAAGAGCCGGAGAAGATATTATAGATTTTAGTATGGGAAATCCTGATGGCCCGGCACCAAAACATATCATAGATAAACTTATAGAGTCTGCACAAAAACCTAAAAATCACGGATATAGCGCAAGTAAAGGCATCTATAAACTTAGACTAGCTATTTGCAATTGGTATGAAAGAAGATACTCTGTCGCTCTTGATCCTGAATATGAGGCGGTAGCTACGATGGGAAGCAAAGAGGGTTATGTCCATCTTGTTCAGGCGATTACAAACCCAGGCGATGTGGCAATAGTGCCAGATCCAACATATCCTATCCACTCTTACGCGTTTATATTGGCTGGCGGGAGTGTTCAGAAGATGAAGCTACCTTTTGATGAAAATTATGAGGTGGATGAGGAGCAATTTTTTAAAAATCTTCATCAAGCGTTAAATGACGCTTTTCCTAAGCCTAAATATCTAGTTGTAAACTTTCCGCACAATCCTTCTACGGCTACCGTAACTCTTGACTTTTATAAAGAGCTGGTAAAAATCGCCAAAAAAGAGAGGTTTTATATATTGAGCGATATTGCTTATGCCGATCTTACTTTCGACGAATACAAAACCCCGTCTATTTTACAAGTAGACGGCGCAAAAGATGTGGCGATCGAGAGTTTTACACTCTCTAAAAGCTACAATATGGCCGGTTGGAGAGTAGGTTTTATTGTTGGCAACAAAAAACTTGTAGGCGCTTTGCAAAAGATAAAAAGCTGGATAGATTACGGAATGTTCACTCCTATACAAGTCGCCGCTACCGTAGCTTTGAACGGTCCTCAAGATTGCGTAGAAGAGATTAGAAACAAATATGAAAAGAGAAGGGACGTTTTGATAGATAGTTTTTCAAGAGCTGGTTGGCAGATATCAAAACCTAAAGCCACAATGTTCGTATGGGCAAAAATCCCTAAAGAGTTTGAACAGATAGGCAGTCTTGAGTTTAGCAAAAAACTTTTAACTGAAGCAAAAGTCGCTGTAAGTCCAGGTGTGGGTTTTGGTGAGTATGGTGAAAACTATGTGAGAATAGCTCTTATAGAAAATGAAAAGAGGATCAGACAAGCAGCAAGAAATATTAAAAAATTTTTGAAAAATTACCGAAGCTAATTTTATAAAAACTAGATATCATTTTGACGTTTGTGAAAAAATATGATGTAAAAAAAGGTAGGAGTTATGATAAAAATCGGAATCATAGGCGTGGGAACAGTAGGCGAAAGCGTTGTTAAAATATTGCAAAAAAATAGAGATATTATAAGCGCTAGGGCTGGAAAAGAGATCGTTGTAGCAAAAGGCGCTGTGAGAAATCTTAACAAAAAAAGAGATGTCGATATCGCTTTGACAGACAATCCTTACGAGATAACGGATGATCCAGGTATCGATGTCGTAGTTGAGCTGATGGGTGGGGTTGACGAGGCTTACGATGTGGTAAAGAGAGCTTTGAAAAACAAAAAGGCGGTTGTGACAGCGAATAAAGCGTTATTGGCATATCATAGATACGAGCTTCAAAATCTTGCCGAAGATATACCTTTTGAGTTTGAAGCAAGCGTAGCAGGGGGAATTCCTATCATAAAAGCTTTAAGAGAGGGGCTAAGCGCCAACCATATTGAAGCTATCAAAGGCATTATGAACGGCACTTGCAATTTTATATTGACAAAAATGGCCAAAGAGGGCGTAGATTTCGAACCTGTTTTAAAAGAGGCGCAAGAGCTTGGATACGCTGAAGCCGATCCGACTTTTGACGTAGAAGGTTACGATGCTGCGCATAAGCTTCTTATTTTGGCAAGTATCGCTTATGGTATTGATGCCAAACCTGAAGACATCTTGATAGAAGGTATAAAAGAGATATCTTCTTTGGATTTCGCTTTTGCCACTGAGTTTGGTTACGCTATAAAACTTCTTGCAATTGCTAAAAAAAGAGCCAATCAAGTGGAACTTAGAGTACATCCGGTTTTAATTTCAAAAGATGAAATGATAGCTAAGGTTGACGGTGTTATGAATGGCATTAGCGTTATAGGCGATTTTGTGGGAGAGACGATGTATTATGGTCCCGGCGCTGGAGGAGACGCAACGGCAAGTGCCGTTGTGTCAAATCTTATAGATATTGCTAGAGGAGGAAAATGCTCTCCTATGCTTGGATTTAAACGACCTCTTGAAAGCGGTATGAAGCTAGCAAGTAACGACAAGATAAGAGTAAAATACTATCTAAGAGTAGCGGTGCAGGACAGACCCGGAATACTTGCCAAAATAGCCCAGCTTTTCGGCGAGCATCAGATATCTATAGAGTCTATGATTCAAAAGCCAAAAACAAAAAATACAGCCAATCTCCTTCTTTCTACACATGAGTGTTTGGAAAAAGATATTCAAAAAGCTTTAAACGAGCTTAAAAATCAAGATTTTATCGAGGAAAAACCTTTTATGATGAGGATAGAAGAAAATTAATTTTTTCTTATTAGTATAAAGTCATATCATATAGGCTAATATTTTTAAATGATACTGAAGTTGATTTGGAGTGAAAGTGGCTAAAGTAGTAGATTCTGTTTGCACTTATTGCGGTGTAGGGTGTGATATAAGTGCCGAAGTCGAAGAAAATCAAATAATCAAGATTTTTGCAAAAGAAGAGGGTGTAGTTAGCAGGGGTAAACTCTGCATAAAAGGCAAATACGGTTACGAGTATCTTTATAGTCCGCAAAGACTAAGAAATGCTTATGTTAGAAGAAGTTTTTTAAAAGAAAATCCCGAATTGTTTGAAGAAGTCAAAGATTACCTAAAAGTTTTTGATAGCGAATTTTATACTCTTCCATTTGAAAAAGCCTACGATATAGCCGCAAAAAAGATAAAAGAGATTATAGAAAAAAACTCATCTTTTTCTTTTGCGGCGATAGGTGGAGCAAGAACAAGTTGCGAGAGCAGCTATCTTTTCCAAAAATTCACAAGAGAGGTTATAGGCTCGCCTCATGTGGATAACTGTGCTAGAGTCTGTCATTCGCCAAGTCTTAAAGGTATGAGAGCCACAATAGGAGAAGGCGCCGCTACAAATCCTTTTGACGATATTTACGAAACGGAGAATATTGTAGTTATCGGCTCCAATACCACCGAAGCTCATCCTATAGTTGCCAACAGAATTTTAGAAGTGATAAAAAAGGGCGGCATAACGCTAAATGTTATCGACGTAAGAGAGATAGCTCTATCTAAATTTGCCAAAAACCATCTATCCATTCCCTACGAATCAAATCTGATGATTTTCAATATGCTAGCGTATGTGATCTTAAAAAATGGTTGGGAAAATAGGGAGTTTATAGAAAAAAGAACAAAAGGTTTTTATGAGTATAGAAACTCGATACTAAATGATGAGTTTGCAAATCCGGAGATTTTAGCTCACATAAGAGGATATGAGGAGCTCCCAAAAAAGATTGAAGATTTAGCCTATCTTATCTCTCACAAAAAAACGCTTATTTTATGGGGATTGGGAGTTACGGAGCATCTTGACGGTAGTTATGCGGTTATGGCTTTAACCCATTTGGCTTTGCTTACGGGCAATATAGGCAAAAGAGGCGCCGGTTTGATGCCCCTTCGCGGTCAGAACAATGTGCAAGGAACCTGTGATATGGGGTGCTTGCCATACTATCTGCCAGATTATAAAACTCCGGAAATTATAGGATTGATGACTCCCGATATCATTGATGCCGTAATTGCAGGAAAAATCAAAGCAATATTCAATATGGGAGAGGATATCGCTCATATACATCCAAATCAAAACAAGATTCATAAAGCATTAAAAAAGCTTGAATTTTTAATAGTTAGTGAAATTTTCCCAAATGAGATAACAAAATATGCCCATATAATCTTTGGCGTTAAAAGTGCGTACGAAAAAGTTGGAGTCTATGTAAATGCCGAAAGAAGACTGCATCTTTCCCGACCTCTTATAAAGTCGGAACTGCCTGATGATTGGGAGATTATAACCGAAATTGCAAAAAGACTTGGCGCCGATTTTGATTATAAAGATTCAAAAGATATTTGGGATGAGGTAAGAAGCGTAGCTAGCGATAGATTTAGCGGAGCAAGTTATGAAAAACTTCAAAAAGAGCCTTTAAGAGGACTTCAGTGGCCCGTATTTGAAGAAGATACGCCTATATTGCATGAAGAAAGTTTTAGAACGAAAGATGGATACGGACATTTTAGATATCAAAAGTATAAATTAAGAGGTATGGTAAAAGAGTTGATGAATAAAAAAGACCCCCACTTTTATTTAACAACAGGCAGAATCATCACACACTACAACAACGCCGCTCAAACCAATGCCTGTGAAAGTTTGGCTAAAAGACATAAAGAAGATATATTGTTAGTAAGCGTTAAAGATAAGGCTTATTTTGAAGGAAAAGAGAAAGTTATTTTAGTTTCCAAATACGGAAAAAGTAAACCCTTAAAGATAAAATTTTCCAAATCATTAAAAAGAGGGACTCTTTACGTAACTTTTCATCATGCAAAAAGTCATATAAATTATCTCTTTGGTGATGAGGCGGACGAGTTTGTTAAGACCGCAAGATTTAAATCCGTAAAAGTTAAGATAGAGTGAACAGTAATCAGTGAGCAGTGATTAGTGAATTCATTACCCATCACTGATCACTCATTACTAATCACTCATCACTGATTACCCGTCACTAAAAGGACTTTCTTGAACAGAAACAAAGGAAACGAGGCTGAAGAAAAAGCGTGTAGATATTTGCAGAATCTCGGTTTTAGAATAATTGAAAGAAATTTTTACTCAAAATTTGGCGAGATAGATATTATTGCAGTAAAAGATGATGTTTTACATGTTATCGAAGTAAAAAGCGCTATTAACTTTGAGCCAATATATAACCTTACTCCTAAAAAACTTCAAAGAATTTTAAAGACGTTAGACTTTTTTATGATGAAAAAAAGTGTAGATTTTCCTTATCAAATTGACGCAGTAATTATAAAAAACGGCGATATTGAGTTTTTGGAAAATATTACGGTTTAGAGTTTGTTTTTAAAAATAGAGTGTTACGAATAAATAGCAAATTTCACTCAATTTCTATTTATTCAGAGGGTTCAATACTCATATATACTTCGCAACTTCAAACAACTTTTCATCCATAGTTACATGTAATGGTATTTAAAGATTTAAATGTGTATAATATTGTTCGTTTGCAAGAAATGTAAACAGATTTATAAATTTAAAGGAGAAAATTATGGGAAAATATATAGAATTAAACGCTTCAAATTTTGATGAAACTATCAAAGACGGTGTAGTTCTTGTTGATTTTTGGGCTCCTTGGTGCGGACCTTGTAGAATGATAGCTCCTATTATCGATGAGTTGGCTGAAGAGTATGAGGGTAAAGCAAAAATCTGTAAAGTTAACACAGATGAAGAGCAAGATATCGCTATTAGATTTGGGATAAGATCTATTCCTACCATTTTGTTTTTTAAAGATGGACAACTTGCCGATCAGATGGTTGGCGCAGCTAGCAAAGATGTTTTCAAACAAAAACTAGACGCGTTGCTTGGCTAAATAAAAGCGGGTTTAGCCCGCTTTTTAATCTACAAAGAGCAAAACTCTTTATCTTCTATCCTCAATAAAAATTTTATCCCTTTTAAAGCCTCTTTTTAATAAGATTTTGGTTAATGTAAACAAAGAATCTTAATCTCTTTGGCTTGCAATATTGCTTTATAACTTTAAAGGATTTAAAATGTTGGATTTAGCGATTGTCGGAGGCGGACCTGCGGGCTTGACAGCCGGGCTTTATGCCACAAGAGGCGGATTAAAAGATGTTGTTATGTTTGAAAAGGGTATGCCGGGTGGCCAGATAACTCAATCGAGCGAAGTGGAAAACTATCCCGGAGTTTGCGAAGTAGTCACCGGTATGGAACTTATGGAGTGCTGGCCAAAGCAGTGTATGAAATTTGGACTCAAACATGAGATGGAAGAGGTAAAGAGGATAGTTAGGGAGTGTAACGGAACTTTTACGTTAGAACTTTTAAGCGGCGGAAAAGTTCAAGCTAAAGCAGTAATAGTTGCTACCGGAAGTACGCCAAGAAGAGCCGGTTTTGAAGGAGAGGATGAGTTTTTCGGAAAAGGTGTAAGCACTTGCGCCACATGTGACGGATTTTTTTATAAAGATAAAGAAGTGGCCGTTTTGGGCGGAGGAGATACTGCGCTAGAGGAAGCTATCTATCTATCCAATATATGTTCCAAAGTTTATTTAATCCATAGAAGAGATAGTTTTAGAGCCGCGCCCGCCACTGTTGAGAGAGCCAAAAACAATCCTAAAATTGAATTTATATTAAATGCTACTGTAAAAAAAGCTTATGGCGATGTTATGGGCCTTCAAGGGCTTATTTTAGAGCAAAAAGATAAAGAGATAGATTTAAAAGTTCCAGGAATTTTTGTTTTTGTCGGTATGAATGTAAACAATGAAGTCTTAAAGCAAGAAGACGGAAGTTTTTTGTGTAGCGTTAATCAATGGGGCGAAGTTATAGTTGATCTTAGAATGAGAACAGATGTTCCAGGGCTTTTTGCCGCCGGAGATATAAGAGAACATGCCTCTAAACAGGTTGTTTGCGCTGCCGGAGATGGGGCTACCGCGGCTATAAACGCCATAGGATATATTGAACATATAGGAGAAGTAAAACCATGTTAAATATTGGAGTGTATGGAGGAAGCGGAAGAGTCGGCACACTTTTGATTAAAAATCTAAAAAATGACACAGAGGCTAAAGTTTCTTGCGTCCATGTTCTGGAAGGAATTGAGATTGACGTTCCTGGCGCGATTGTTACTAATGATATAGACACTTTGTTGAAAAGTTGCGATGTTGTTATAGATTTTACGCTTCCCGAAGGTACGGAGGCTCTTCTTGAGAAAGCTTTACAAAATCCTAAACCGATAGTAAGCGGTACGACTGGATTAAGCGAGCATCAGCTAAATCTGATGAAAGAGGCGTCTAAAAAGATGCCCCTTCTTTATGCTACTAATATGTCTTTGGGAATAGCTATTTTAAATAGGCTTGTGGAAATGGCTTCTAAAAAGCTTAGGGAGTTTGACATAGAGATAGTGGAGATGCATCATAGATATAAAAAAGACGCTCCAAGCGGAACGGCTTTAACGTTAGCCGAACATGCCGCACGCGCTAGAGGTCTCGAACTTGATAAAGTCAGAGTTAGCGGAAGGAACGGAAATATAGGCCAAAGATCAAAAGACGAGATAGGAGTTTTTGCTCTTAGAGGCGGAGATATCGTTGGAAGACATACTGTAGGATTTTATAACGATGGCGAATTTTTAGAGCTAAATCATACCGCTACTAGTAGAGACACATTTGCGAAAGGAGCTATAAAGGCGGCAAAGTGGATTGTTTCTCAAGAACCAGGATTTTATAGTATTTACGATTGTCTTGGTATTTAGTTTTTGTTGAGTAGTTTAACTGCTCGGCCAATTTAACTTTTTTAATCACTTAACCAAGTTTGACTATTTTATATATAAAAAAGGATGGGAAGTTGCTTTCACTGAATGAAAAATGTTCCGTAGTAGGTGTTTTTAACGTGCCAGATGCTTCAAAATATGCGTATTTTGCTCTTTTTTCACTGCAGCATAGAGGCCAAGAAGCAGCGGGAATAGCTAGTAGCGATGGAGAGAGAATCTATCTTACAAAAGATAGAGGTCTCGTAACGCAAGTTTTTGATGAAAAAAAGCTTAAAAAGCTGATAGGCGATAGCGCAGTTGGACATACGCGCTACTCTACTGCGGGTGAAGAGTCTATTTTGGACGCTCAGCCTATTTTTGCAAGATACGATTTAGGGCAAATTGCCGTTGTCCATAACGGAAACTTGACAAACTCAAAAGAGGTTAGAAAAAGATTGATAAAAGAGGGTGCGATCTTCCAAACCTTTATGGATACTGAAAACTTGATACACCTCATAGCTAGAAGCGATAAAGAGCATCTATATGATAGGATTATTGATTCGGTTAAACAGATAGAGGGCGCTTATTCAATGATATTTTTAAGCCGAAAAAAGATGTTTGCTATTCGTGATCCTCACGGTTTTAGACCTCTCTCTATAGCGAAACTTGGTGATGGTTACGTGGTGGCTAGTGAAACATGCGCTTTTGATCTTATAGGCGCAAAATATATAAGAGATATAAGACCTGGCGAGATGGTAGTTTTTGAAAAGGGTAAAGAGCCAAAAAGCATACAGGTTTTTGAACCAACGCCGCATAAATGTATTTTTGAATTTATCTATTTTGCAAGACCGGATAGTTATATCTTTGGAAAAAGCGTATATAAAGCCAGAAAAGAGATGGGAAGAGAGCTTGCGAGAGAATTTCCCGTTGAAGCCGATATGGTAGTTCCCGTTCCTGATAGCGGAGTTGCCGCCGCTTTAGGATATAGCGAAGAGAGCGGCATACCTTTTGAGCTAGGGATTATTAGAAATCACTATGTGGGAAGAACTTTTATCGAGCCTACTCAAGAGATTAGAGACTTAAAAGTAAAAATGAAACTTAATCCTATCAAAGAGTTGATTGATGGAAAAAGACTTGTAGTTATAGATGATAGTATCGTAAGAGGAACAACCAGCAGAAAGATTGTAAATATATTGAAAGAGGCGGGGGCAAAAGAGGTTCATATGAGAATAAGTTCACCTCCAACTACCGGACCTTGTTTTTACGGCGTAGATACGCCAAGTAAAGAAGAGCTTATAGCGTCACAAATGGATACAGAAAAGATAAGAGAGTATATCGGCGCCGACACATTGGCATATCTTACTATTGAAGGATTGATAAAAAGTGTAGGCAATGATTTAAGTTATTGCTTAGGATGTTTTGATGGAAATTATCCTGTGCCAAATAAAAACGAATAAGGCAATTTGTTGACAAAAAGATTTGAAAATGGTATTTTCCCTATAAAACTTTGGGGAAATGGGGAAAGAGTGAGAACAGTTTTGACTTTTGGAAGATATTACAAAAAACTTATCAAAAAGAGAGTTAAAAAGATTCCTCTCGGGCTTTCTGGATTTACTTGTCCAAATATAGACGGAACCGTCGCAAAAGGGGGATGTACTTTTTGCGAGAATGAATCTTTTAGTCCTAATCTCTCAAAAAGTAGTAAAAAGTTTTATCTAAATCCTGCATCAAAAGATAATCCTATTCTTCAAAAACAGCTTTTAGAGATAGAGTTTCAATACCAAGCGACTAAAAAGAGGTATGAAAAACTAGGATATGAAAAATTTTTAGCCTATTTCCAAGCCTTTACAAATACATACGCACCCATTGAGACGCTTAGAGCCCTTTACGAAAAAGCTTTATCTATGGATGATTGCGTCGGTCTTAGTATAGGTACTAGAAGCGATAGCGTAAATGACAAGATTTTAAACTATTTAAAAGAGTTAGACAAAAATTATGATATATGGATAGAGTATGGCATCCAATCTGTTTTTGACGAGACGCTTAAAAAAATAAACAGAGGTCATGATAGCAAAAATGTGGAATACTGGATAAAAAAGAGTAAAGACAAAGGTTTGAAAGTTTGCGGTCATGTGATCTTTGGACTTCCGGACGAAAACAGAGAAATGATGTTAAAAACCGTAGAAAAATCACTAGAATGGGGTATAGACTCTATCAAAATACACCCTTTATATGTTGTTAAAAATACGGCTTTGGCCGTAGATTTTTTAAAAGGAAAATTTTCTCCTATTACTAAAGAAGATTATATTGATACTTTGGTAGAAGCATTTAAACTTCTACCAAAAGATTTAATAGTTCAAAGAGTTACGGCAGGCATAGGAGACTCTACGCTTTTGGCTCCAAAATGGTGCGGAGACAAAAATATGCAGATGAGAGATATTAAAGAGGCGCTAAAAAAGGAGGGTATCATCTATTAACCCTCTTTTAAATATTTTTCAGAAATCTTGATTTATCTAGCGATTAATCCTATTTTACAACCGATCGAGGTTTTTTTAGAGTGCTGCAAAAGATCGTATAAAGGAGTATTTGGAACGATTTTACCTTTAAGGTTAATTCTAAGTTCCGTTAGATACCCTTCTTTACAGATAAATTTTACTTTTTTGCCGCTTCCTTCGCCAAACTCTTTATCGAATACTTTTCTTATTTTGATAGTTTGGACTCTTTTGCCTCTATTTTTTAAAAAAAACTCTTTAACTTTTGAGGTGTTTAACTGCGATACCAAAGAGATTGTATCTAAAAAGTATTTTTCGGGACTTTTGCTATAACATGTGCCATGTTTTACCCATTCATGTTTATGTAGTCCGGAGATATACCCTGGCATATAGGTAGCTATAAGTTCGCTTAGGTATGGAGATATTTTAAGCGGTATCTTTTGCCACTCTCTCTTTTTGTCTAATATCTTTTCTCTAGCCGAAACGTTACAATACTTTTTTTTAGGCCATAAGCCGTGAATAGTAAAGTTTGATCGCCAAAATGGCATATCTTTTTTACACTCATTATAGTTTTTTACTTTACAAACAGAAGGAAACCACTGAATCGCTAATACATATTCATTTGCTATAGCAGCAATTGTCAAAAGTAAAAAAATTATAACTTTTTTCATGCGTATAATCCCTTTTTTATCTGTTTAATGAAGATAAAAGAGTCAAAATTTTTTAGTTTTAAATTTTAACACTAGCCAAACGGAAGACGACTTCTGTCTGGCTAGTGTTTGAGCGTTAGTAAAACTAAAGCCTCGCGGTGAAGCGAGAAAAAAGTCTTCGTTTAATTTGAAATTTTTAGAAAGTTTTATTAATAGAATGCTCTGAAAAATTACAAAATTTCACTCAGGAGAGTTGAAATTTTTAGTAAAACTAACGCTTGTAAATTTTATTAAAAAGTGCTAAACAAGCGCACTTTTTTAGCCTTTTGGCGAACATAAAATTTTCAAGCTAAAATTTCAAATCCTTCGTTCAATTTGTAATTTTTCAGAGGTCTCAATACATTAAAATCAAACCTCTTTACAATATCCAATATCTACTCTTTTCTATTTCTTTTCTCTTCTATTCCGCTTACTCCAAATCTTCTTTTAAGCTCTTTTTTAACAAGTTCGGGCGATATGTTCGAATAAGCTAAGGCTACTAAAGAGTGATACACAAGATCAGCGCATTCGTATATTATCTCTTTTTTATTTTTATCTTTTACGGCAAAACAGAACTCTGCTGCCTCTTCCATAACTTTTTTTAAAATAGTGTTTTCACCCTTTTTAAAAAGTTTTGCCGTCCAAGATTTTTCAGGATCGCTCTCTTTTTTTTCCAAAATTGTATGGTAAAGAACATCTATAACATTTTCATACATCAATGAAGGCTCAATTTCTGGTTCGGAGATAATTTGAGCGTTTTTTAGGTTTTTATAAAAGCAAGATTTTCTTCCCGTATGACAAGCTGGCCCTTTTTGTTTTACTTTTAACAAAATAGTATCAGAATCGCAATCTAAAAAAATCTCTTCCACTTTTTGGATATTTCCGCTTGTTTCGCCCTTTTTCCAAAGTTTTTCTCTGCTTCTTGAGTAGTAATGGGCATAGCCTGTTGAGAGAGTTTTATCTAGAGCTTCTTTATTCATATAAGCCAGCATCAAAACTTCGTTTGTATCTATATCTTGTACAACCACGGGCATAAGAGGATTTTTTTGCCAATCTATCTCAAATTGCATCGTATTTCCTTACGGCTCAAAAGGCGTATGCCTATTTTTGAGCCGATGTAGTTTTTTGTTTATCTTTTGCGTCAATCCATATATTAGGAACAGCTCCGCCAGGAGTAAGAAATATCTTAGCATCTTTGTTTGTTTTTAGAGCTTCGTTAAATTTACCTTGAACTTCTAACTGTTTAAGATGTAACAATTCCGGAGTTATACTTTTTCCAATTTCCAAATTTGCTTGGGCTTGAGCTTTCGCTTCGATAATGATTTTATCGGCTTCACCTTGAGCTCTAATCTTTTTAGCTTCAGCTTCACCTTTAGCTAATGCAGCTCTTTTTTCCGCCTCTTGCCTTGCTCTTTCAACTTCGTATTTTACTCTTTCCGCTTCCTGTTTGGCTATTTGAACTCTTTCAATCTGCTCTTTTATTTTAGGTGGCAAAGAGATCTCTCTTAACTGAACTGCGACTAGTTCTACGGGTTTATTAGGCAAAGAGCTTATTTTTTCTCTTATTTGAGACTCTATAAGTTTTGCGATTTCGTTTCTTTTTATAGGAAGCTCTTCCGCTTTGTAGCGCCCGACAACGTTTCTTACTACCTCTCTAACGACCGCGTTTATTATCTTTTCTTCCCAAGCAAGCCCCCAGGTAGCTATGGTTTGCGGCGCGCCTTGAGGGTTTAGTTTGTATTGAACGGTTAAATCTATGGATACGGGAAGTCCTCTAGCGTCTAAAACTTGGATAGCTGGTTTTTCTATAATTCCTGCGTTTACATTTCCAAAAGCGGTGTCGCGTTCGGCTTTATAGTTAATAATCCTCACTTTTGTATCAACTTTGATGATTTTTTGAATTCCTGGGATATAAAAATGGATTCCTGGCTCTAGCGGGATTGGGTCATATTTACCCGCAGTTACTTTTATGCCCACTTCTCCAGAGTTTATAATAGCGTATGGTTTTGCTATAACAATCAAAACAAGCAGAACAATAATCACATAAATATATGTGGCTTTTTTACCAAAATCTTTTATGAAATCAGGCATATTGTTGTCGTTATCCTCTTCATCTCTTTTCTTTTTAAAGTAATCGTTTAGATCGGCCGGCATTAAATCTCCTTTTGCTTTAGTTTAGTAACAATAGTTGAAATTGGTTGAGTAGTTAAACGTCAACCTACATCTAAATATATGTCAACATATATTCAAAATCTTTATCTCTTCCATATACCACATCAAAGTATGCGCTTTGAAGCTCTCTTGTTATTTCTCCTCTTTTTCCGTTTCCTATGACTCTACCGTCCACCTCTTTTATGGGTGTTACTTCCGCAGCTGTACCCGTAAAGAAAGCTTCATCACAAATATACACTTCATCTCTTGTAATTCTTCTTCGTTCAATCTTTATACCTTTTTTTTCAGCTATTTTTAAAACAGTATCTTGAGTTATCGATTCAAGAGAGTTATCGTTGGGAGGAGTGATTAACACTCCGTCTCTAACTATGAAAAAACACTCTCCGCTTCCTTCTGCTATAAAACCCTCTTCATCAAGCAATAGAGCCTCTTCATAGCCGGCCTCTAGAGCTTCATATTTTGCCATTTGGCTATTTAGATAGTTAGCTACGGCTTTGGCTTTTCCCATAGTTGATTTTACGGAGTTTCTTGTAAATGAACTGATTTTTACTCTTATACCGTTTTCAAGTCCGTCATCCCCAAGATAGCTTCCCCATTCCCAAGCGGCGATTGCTACGTTTACAGGAGCTTTTACGTGATATAGCCCCATTATTCCATAACCAAGATATATAAGAGGTCTTATATAGACATTTGATTTAAAATCGTTCCTTCTTAAAAGCTCTATCTGCGCTCTTTCAAGCTCATCTAATGTATAAGGGCATTTTATAACCGTTATTTTTGCGGAGTTCAAAAGCCTTTTTGTATGATCTTTCAATCTAAAAATCGCAAGTCCATTATCGGTTTTATAGGCTCTTGTTCCTTCAAAAACTCCGTTTCCGTAATGTAGAGTGTGTGTTAGAACGTGAACTTTTGCCTCATCCCACTCGACAAAATCTCCATCCATCCAGATATATTTAGCTTTTTCCATCCATTTCTCCATGATTTTTTTAAAGTAAAAGGAGAAGATTGAGTTCTAAACCTTCAATCTTCAACCTTAAAAGTAGGCTTAAGTCTATCAAAATATTGATTAAATTATAATATGGTTAAAATAGATGGTAATTTAATTGTTAGTGATTAAACTATTTGATTACGCATTAATTTTAATTGAGACCTCTGAAAAATTACAAGTTGAGCGAAAGCTTTGCAATTTTAGCTTTAAAATTTATATTCGCTAAAAGGCTAAAAAGTACGCTTGCTTAGTACTTATTGATAAAATTTTCAAGCGTTCCTAAAAGGAAAAATTGCAACTCGCTTGAACGAAATTTAGTAATTTTTCAGAGCATTCAATTATTTTAACGAATAAAAGAGGGGTGTGTAATGCAAGAAGCAAAGATATATTTTGGTTCTATGCCGGCGAGTAAAGAAGAGAAAGGGGAGATAAAGAGTCCTTTTAACGATAAAGTTGTTACTATTTTTCCTAAGTGTAGCGCTGAAGATGCCAAGAAAGCTTTAAAAATAGCTAAAGATGCTTTTGAAAAAAGTAAAGAGTTTACTCTTGCTAGAAGAGTGGAATGGATCAAAGATGTGGCTAAAAAGATAAAAGAGAATAAAGAAGAGTTCGCTTTAGCAATAACAAAGGAGGTAGGAAAACCTATAACTTTTAGTAGAGTAGAAGTTGATAGGTGCGTTGAAACATTGGAATTAAGCGCTGAAGCGGCTGTTAATCTAGTTGGAGAGACTATAAATACCGACGCGACTTCAAGCGGCAAAAAAAGCGTGGCTTTTTATAAAAGAGTCCCCGTAGGCGTAGTAGTTGCCATTACGCCCTTTAACTTTCCTCTAAATCTAGCGGCTCATAAACTAGGACCAGCGTTAGTCGCTGGAAACAGCGTTGTTTTTAAACCCACGCCAGAAGCCCCGTATACGGGATACCTTTTAGCTAAAACATTTATTGAAAGCGAATATGCGATTGCTGATATGCTAAGTGTCGTATATGGAGACGCCGAAGTTGGAAGCGCGTTAGTTACAAGCGAGATACCAAGAAAGATAAGTTTTACGGGAAGCGTTCAAGTTGGAGAGATTATTACTAAAAGCGCCGGTATTAAAAAAATAAGTTTAGAATTAGGAGGAAATGCTGCGACTTTTATAGATAAAAGCGCGGATATATCTTATGCGGCTAGTAGATGCGCTGTTGGAGCGTTCGTAAATAGCGGTCAAGTTTGTATAAGCCTTCAAAGAATTTATGTTCACGAGGATATTTACGAGGAGTTTGCGCAAAAACTAGCTACAGAGACTTCAAAGCTAAAAGTTGGCGATCCTTACGAACCGGATACTTTCATGGGGCCTTTGATAAACGAAGAAGCGGCTATTAGAGCCCAAAAATGGGTAAATAGCGCTATTGAAGCCGGCGCTAGAGCAATTTTGCCTCCAAAAAGGGAAGGCAAGTATTTTTATCCGGCGATATTAGCCGACGTAACTGATGATATGAAAATAGTTTGTGAAGAGGTTTTTGCTCCAATCGTAAGCTTGGTTAAAGTTAAAAACTACGATGAGGCTATAAAAAAGATGAACGATTCGCCTTATGGATTGCAGTTTTCGATTTTTACAAATGATCTAGGATTGACTAAAAGATTTATTGACGATGCCGAGGCCGGAGGTGTGGTAATAAACGATATACCTACGCTTAGATTTGACATACAGCCGTATGGAGGCGTAAAACTTTCTGGGATTGGACGAGAAGGGCCTAAGTTTGCCATAGAGGAGTTTACGGAGATAAAATCTGTAGTGATTTTATAGAAGCATTAAGATAAAAGGTAATCGATGATCGCCGTTAGCGCATGTTTGTTGGGGCTAAATTGCAGATATGACGGAGGAGACAAAAGGGACGAGGAGCTATTGAAAAATATTGATTGCTCCAAAATTGTTCCTTTTTGTCCGGAAGTCAATATATTAGGCGCACCAAGAGAAAGTATAGACCTTTTTGAAACTAAATATGGAATAAAAGCTATAGGTAGTAAAACTTTTAAAGACTATACTTCTCTTTTGGAAAATGAGGCAAAAAGATTTTTTGAGGCGAATCCGGATGTAAAAATATTCTATTTAAAGTCAAAATCGCCTAGTTGCGCTCTTAGCAGCGCAAAAGTGTATGATGAAGATTGCAATCTTTTAAGTCAGACTTCAACTGGGGTCTTTACAAAAAAATTAAAAATTTGGTATAAAAGAGCAAAGTTTATCGAAAGATAGCGTTATCTTAGACAATCATTAAGGAGAATAGATGCTTGAAATAGGTCAAAAAGCACCAAACTTTTGTCTGAAAAATCAAGATGAAGTAGAGATTTGTCTTAAAGATTTAAAAGGAAAATGGGTAGTATTATACTTTTATCCAAAGGACAATACTCCGGGATGTACTACCGAGGCTTGCGATTTTACAAACGAATTTGAAGAGTTTGAGGCTCTTGATGCCGTAATCTTAGGAGTTAGTCCCGATTCTTGCGAAAGTCATAGAAAGTTTATAGAGAAAAAAGGACTTAAAATCACACTTCTTTGCGATGAAGAAAAAAAGGTTTTGAAAGATTATGGGGCGTGGGGTAAAAAAAAGATGTATGGTAAAGAGTATGAGGGAGTTATAAGAACTACATATTTGATAGATCCAAACGGAAATATCGCTTATATTTGGCCAAAAGTTAGAGTAAAAGGTCACGTAGAAAAAGTCAAAGAGAGATTGAAAGAGCTAAAGGAGGCGTGAAAATTGGAGTATAGAAGTTATAACGTAAAAAGTTTTAAAAAAATACCGCAAATTCAAACGTATCTAAGCGAAGAAGAGATAAGAGATATAGAGATAGTTTCGCAGGTTTTCCCTTTTAAAGTTGATAATTATGTGGTAGAAAAACTTATTGACTGGGATAATTATAAAGACGATCCGCTGTTTAGATTGACGTTTCCACATAAAGATATGCTTATGCCCGATGATTATGAGAGGGTTAAAGCAGCTTTGGATGAGGGTGATGTAAATAAACTTAAAAATTTAGTAAATGAGATAAGACTATCTTTAAACCCACATCCGGCGGATCAGCTTTCAAACGTTCCCGAGATAAACGGGAAAAAGTTAGAGGGTTCTCAGCACAAATATAAAGAGACGATACTGTTTTTTCCTAAACAGGGACAAACATGCCATTCATATTGTAGTTTCTGTTTTAGATGGCCCCAATTTGTTGGCATGGAAGATCTGAAATTTGCTTCCAAAGAGGTTGAGGTTTTAATAGAGTATGTTAAAGCTCATCCTGAAATAACGGATATAATCTTTACCGGCGGCGATCCTTTGATTATGGGAACAAAACTTTTAAGAAGCTATGTTGAGCCTATTTTAAAAGCTAAAATTCCTCATTTAAAAAATATAAGATTTGGAACTAAAACATTAGGTTTTTGGCCGTACAGATTTACAAAAGATAAAGATAGCAAAGATCTATTAAATCTGTTTAAAGAGATAAAAAATACCGGATATCATGTAGCGTTTATGGCGCAATTTAATCATTATAAAGAGCTCGAAACGGAAGAAGTAAAAGAGGCCGTTGAAAAGATTTTGGATACAGGTGCGGTTATTAGAACGCAATCCCCGATTTTAAGACATATAAACGATAGCGCTGAAGTGTGGGAAAAGATGTGGAAACTACAGGTGCAGATGGGGATGATACCTTATTATATGTTTATGGCAAGAGATACTGGAGCACAGCACTATTTTGGGGTTCCTCTTTATAGAGCTTGGAAAATATATAAAGAAGCTTACAGTAAAGTTAGCGGGATTGCTAGAACGGTTAGAGGTCCAAGTATGTCGGCAAGCCCGGGTAAAATCTGTTTACAAGGTGTTGCGGAAGTCAATGGAAAAGATGTTTTTGTTCTTAGTATGATTCAGGCTAAAAATCCTGACTTAGTAGGAGTTCCTTTCTTTGCTGAGTTTGATGAAAACGCTACTTGGATAGATGAACTAAAACCCGCTTTTGGCGAAAAGTTTTTGTTTGAGCAACATCTCTTTGAAGGAAGCTTAGTTTACGCTTAAGAAGATAGGACAAAATAATATCCCTTTGCGAGCCGGCTATGTCGCTAGTTTAAAAAAAGCTAAAGTTAAGCTAGATTTTAGTAAAATCTCGCAGCCTTTTATTACACACGCGTCAATCCTTGAAAGGTTGCGGTATAACCGTTAAGGGGCGCGGAGGCATAAACCAAATACAATCAAGGAGAAGACATGGTAACAATGAAGGACCTATTAGAGTGCGGTGTTCATTTCGGCCATCAGACGAGAAGATGGAATCCAAAGATGAAGCCTTATATATTCGGTATCAGAAAAAATATCCACATAATTGACTTGCAAAAGACTCTTAGATTTTTCAGATACACATATAATATAGTAAGAGACGCTGCTAAAGAGGGGCAGACTATTTTATTTGTGGGGACTAAAAAACAGGCTCAAAACGCTATCGAAGAGTATGCTAAAAAGTGTGAAATGCCCTACGTAAACTCAAGATGGTTAGGCGGGACTTTAACAAACTTTAATACGATCAAAAAATCTATTAGAAAATTGGAAGTTATAGAAGAGATGGAAAAAACCGGACAGATGGATCTTTTGACGAAAAAAGAAGCGTTGATGCTAAAGCGTAGAAAAGAGAAGCTTGAAAATTTTCTCGGCGGTATCAGAGACATGAAAAAACTTCCAGATATGCTTTTTGTAGTGGATGCCGTTAGAGAACATATTGCGGTTAAAGAGGCTAATAAACTTGGTATTCCGGTAGTGGCGCCTCTTGACACTAACTGCGATCCTGATGTGATCGACTATCCAATTCCGGGAAATGATGACGCTATTAGAAGTATTCAGCTTTTCTGTAAAGAGATAGCTGAAGCTATCATAGAGGGAAAAGAGCTTAGAGCTCAAGAGATGAGCGAAGAAGAGGAAAACGAAGAAGTAACTCAAGAAGAGAACGAAGAGACCGTTGCTGAAGTAAAAGAAGAAGTGGCTGCTGAGGCTAGCGAAACGCAAGAGGAGGAGAAGTAATGGCGATAACTGCTGCAGAGGTAAAAAAACTAAGAGAGATGACCGGCGCAGGAATGATGGACTGCAAAAAGGCTTTGCAAGAAGCCCAGGGGGATATGGATAAAGCTGTAGAGATATTGAGAAAAAAAGGCATAGCTAAAGCCGCTAAAAAGGCTGATAGAGTCGCGAGCGAAGGGGCGGTTTCGTTAGAAATAAGCGATGATTATAAGTGTGCTACTATAAGCGAAATTAACTCTGAAACCGATTTTGTCGCACAAAACGATAATTTTAAACAACTTGTTAAAAAAGCGCTAAAACACATACATATAACTTCGCCGGATAGCGTAGAAGACCTTTTTCAAACAGAGATTGACGGAGTTAAGTTTGAAGAGTTTATGAAAGCTGAAATTGCGAAAATCGGCGAAAATATCGTCGTTAGAAGATTTGACAAGATTTGTGTGGAAGGAAGCGGCGTAGTAAACGGATATATCCATATGGGAGGAAAGATAGGAGTTATTGTTGCGGCTACTTGCGATAAAGATGAAGTATGCGAAGCCGTGAAAGATTTGTTGAAAGATATAGCAATGCACATAGCTGCAATGAATCCAAAATATCTTGATGAAAGCGCTATTGATGAATCTGTTT
>JALWIX010000100.1 GCA_027082175.1 Campylobacterales bacterium | reverse complement strand
AATATGGTTAGCGTAATAAAATAAGCTATAAACGCAGGGAGACCTTTTTTATCTATATATGTAAAAATCGGTACCAATATAATAGTTAAAAAAGCCGAAAAAATAATATAGACCAATATAGGAGCTATAAATTTCAAACCAAATATTATAATAAAAACTGCAGCTGCTTTATAAACATTCAATTTTCTTCCTACTTAATCAATATAAATTTAAAAATATTACTTTTTATTTTCGATAATCTTTTTTAAACTTATAATCTCTTTTTTTAAACTTTCAATTTCAGACAACAATTTTATATCTTTTTCGTGAATTTCATTAGTTATAATCTCAGTATCTTTTTTAGTTATTTCATTCATAGCGTCTACAACTATCGCTATTATTAAGTTTATCATAATAAAGGTAACTATAAATATAAAAGGAATGAAAAATATCCAAGCATATGGATGTTGTTCCATAACGGGTCTTACTATACCCATAGACCAAGACTCTAATGTCATAATTTGAAAAAGGGTATACAGCGATCTTTCTAAACTTCCAAACCACTCAGGAAAAGTTTCTCCATAAAGTTGAGTAACTATTACCGATGAGACATAAAATATTATAAATAGCAATCCAGCGATCGATATTATACTTGGTATCACACTAAATAGAGCGCTTACTATTTTCCTCATTTTAGGAATAACCGTAATAATTCTTAAAATTCTGAAAACTCTTAATACCCTTAAAATCTCAAGTCCATTTCCGGTAGGAATAAGAGATATTAAAACAACAAAAAAATCAAAAAGACTCCATCCGTCCTTAAAAAATTTTTTCTTGTAAACTATAATCCTTAAAATTATTTCAATCGTAAATACAGTTAACACAAAAAAATTAAAAATATAAAAAAGTTTTTCATACTTTAGATATATATTTTTATATGTTTCTAATCCTAAAGTTATCCCGTTTAAAATTATTAAGGCAATAATAAAATTTTGAAAATAAGAGCTTTCTACCACTCTTTTTATTGTCATATCTTTAGCTCCCATAAATAAAATTTTTGACAATATGACAAATTAATAATATAACTCTTATAAAAGATATGAGTAGATAGGAAAGTTAAACAAAATAAAATCTATTTAGGAATAACTTTCTCTCCAAAAGCCAAAATCTTAAAATACTTCGCCATCCACCAAAAAAACAACACAATCCACAAAGTTGCGCTAATATCGAAAAATGGACTTATTTTGCCAAAATATGCGGTAATGCTAAAGATTATCCTTCCTAGCAATACTACTTGCGTAAAATAGAAAATATATACGGTAATTTTATCGACGATGAGCATATTGCCGGAATGCCCAAGAGTTACTCTTGTTCCAAAACCGATAAGTATGGTCGTCAAAAATCCCAAAACCAAAATGTGCAAAGAGAGTTTAAAGCTATAAACTCCAAACCAAGTTTCAAAAAATTCAGTTATTCCTCCTAAAAAGAGACCAAGCGGCAACCAGAAAAGTGCGATATGCAGTATCCATAAAAGCGGCTCTCTGTTTGGAAAAGGAAGTTTTATATTTTTTAGCTCCACAGTTAACAAAATAGCGGCTATGATATCTGCCAAAAAAACCGCTTTTGGATAGATTCCGGTTAAAAAAGAACGTAACAAAAAGAGAGTAAAAATCTGAAAATGAAGTTTTTCATTCCTCTTCCAGTTCATAACGTGAGAGAAAAATGGAACCATCCTAAAAGCGACTACAAAAGCTAAAAATATAAGATAAAGATATACTCCAAAATTGATAGCCGTTTCGTAAAATACGTTTGTTTTACAACTACAAGGGATAAAAGATAGTAAAAAGAGTAGATTTGATATAGCCCCTACCCCTAAAGATACTATAAGCCAATATTGATCTTTTTTGGGTAGATGACACTCTTTATATATTTCGTAAAATATTTTTAAAGTATATCCAAAACTCAAAGCCATCAAAACAGCCGTAACATAAAAGGCGAAATTTAACCAGATAGAGACTAAAAACGTCAAAGAGGCAAAAAAGTTAAATAAAAACACAATTAGATATTTCCTAGGATGGATCGGCATTGCTCCTGAAAACCTAGGAAAAGTGGTATATAAAAAACCGTAAAAAAAGTTTGTAAACACTAAAAAGATCATTGAGTAGCTATGTAAGAATTTAGCCTCTATTTCAAATAAGCCTTTATATGAAGGTATGAATAACAGCATAAAAAGTATTGCATTTATAAGTCCTAAAACAAAAAAAGGCTGATGTGGTTGGGAAAAGAAGTAGTCCCTTTTTGATAACGGTATGGATTCTGTACTAAACTGCATCTTGACTCCTTAAAGAGACCGTTCAGAATTCCGTGTCACCAAAGCATTATAGCATAAATTAAATTTTCAAGGCTTTGTCTAACCTGCCTTCAAAAAATATAGCCAACTGCGAAAGTGTAAGATTCCAGTTTTTAATTGG
>JALWIX010000099.1 GCA_027082175.1 Campylobacterales bacterium | reverse complement strand
GACGTGGCTATCGCCCTAAGAAGCGGCGCTTTGTTAGCCCCGGTTTTTTTATTGGAAAAAAGGAGCGTTGGACCGAGTCTAGGCGCCGATAGTATAAAAGCGAGTCTTATAGCGCTTGTAAGCGGATTTGTGATCGTTGTTTTGTTTATGATTTTTTACTATGGAATTGCCGGATTTATTGCCGATATTGCTCTTGTTGCCAATCTGTTTTTGATAATAGGCGTAATGGCTCTTTTTGGAGCTACGCTTACGCTTCCTGGGATGGCGGGTATTGTTTTGACTGTTGGTATGGCGGTGGATGCCAACGTTATTATAAGCGAGCGGATAAGGGAGCTTTTAAGAGAAGGTGTTAGTATAAAAAAAGCGATAGAGCAAGGGTATAAGAACGCTATGAGCGCTATTTTGGACGCAAATATAACCACATTGATAGCGGCTGTCGTGCTTTACGCATACGGAACGGGACCTATTAAAGGTTTTGCTATTACCATAAGCATTGGTATTTTAGCTTCTATGCTTACCGCTATATTGGGAACGCACGGCATTTATGAGGCTCTTTTGCCAAAGATTGAAAAGAGCAAAAATCTATCTTTGTGGTTTGGTATAAAAGTAAAGGGTAAATGATGGAGTTTTTTAAGACGGATAAAATATACGATTTTATGGGAAAAAGCAAACTATTTATATCTATATCTTTGTTTTTGATATTAGGTTCTTACATACTTCTTTTTACTAAAGGACTCAATTTCGGTATCGACTTTACCGGCGGAACAATCGTTCAGGTTAGGTACGATAAGCCTGTAAATATCAAAGAGATAAGAGAGGCGCTCAAAAAGAGTGAGATTTTTAAAGAGGCCTCCGTTACAAAGTTTGGAAGTGATGAAGAGATTATTATCAGAGTTAAAACCTCAACCAAAAAGCTCGGTCAAGATATAGGCGATATAGCGAGAGAAGTTTTACAAGGAACGGGCAATTATGAGATAAGAAGAGTGGATATAGTAGGACCCAAAGTTGGAAGTGAACTTAGAGAAAAGGGTATGATGGCTATGGTTATAGCCATTATTGGTATTTTGATATATGTCTCTATCAGATTTGAGTATCGATTCGCTTTAGCTTCCGTATTGGCTCTAGTTCACGACGTATCGATAGCTTTAGGCGCCATAAGCCTTTTTAACGTTCCTGTTAACTTGGATATTTTAGCGGCTCTTTTGACGATTTTAGGTTATTCGCTAAATGATACCATTATAGTTTTTGATAGGATCAGAGAGGGTATAGTAGAGGCTAAAACCAACGATCTAAACAGAGTCATTAACGAGTCGATTACTAAAACTTTATCTAGAACCACCTTAACCTCTTTAACAACCTTTTTTGTTGTGTTAACGCTCTTTTTGTTTGGAGGAGAGATTATTAAAGGGTTTAGTTTTACTTTGCTAGTGGGTATAGTCGTAGGTACCTACAGCTCCATTTTCGTAGCTTCTCCTTTGCTGGGCTGGCTAGGCTTTAATCTACAAAAATATAGGGCTAAATTAGCCGAGAAGAAAAAGAGAGCTCAGGAAAAAGAGAGAATGAGAGCGATGTATGAACAAGGAGTAGTATAGTCTTTGCTCTCAAGTTTATCTTGAGAGCAAGCGATGATTAGGTATTGGGAATTGGGAATTATTATAAATTAAAATTTTTTAACCTAATTCCCAATTTCTAATTCCTAATTCCTAATTCCAAAAAAAGGTTAATAATGGGTTACGAACCTAAAAAAATAGAAAAAAAGTGGCAAGACTTTTGGAAAAAAGATAGATATTACGAACCAAAAAATGATTATACGAAGGAAAAAAGATATATTTTGAGTATGTTTCCATATCCAAGCGGACGCATTCATATGGGGCATGTGAGAAACTACGCTATAGGCGACGCGATTGCTAGATACTACAGAAAAATCGGAAAAAACGTTCTTCATCCTATCGGCTGGGATGCGTTTGGGATGCCTGCAGAGAATGCGGCTATAAAAAAAGGCGTACACCCTAAAAAATGGACTTATGAAAATATAGACTATATGAGAAAGGAGCTAGACTCTTTAGGTTTTAGTTTTTCTCAAGAGAGAGAATTTGCAACTTGCGATGAGATATATACTAAGTTTGAACAAGAATTTATCGTAGATATGTTTGAAAAAGGGCTTCTATATAGAAGCGCCGCTACCGTAAACTGGTGTCCTCACGATAAAACCGTTTTGGCAAACGAGCAGGTGATAGAGGGTAGATGCTGGAGATGCGATACGGAAGTAGTCCAAAAAGAGATGGATCAATACTTTTTAAAGATCACCGACTATGCGGAGGAGCTTTTAAAAGACCTTGAAAAACTGGAGGGTAAATGGCCGAAACAGGTCATCGCCATGCAAAGAAATTGGATAGGTAGAAGCGAAGGGTTAGAGTTTGAATTAAAGCTTGAGGATGATAGCAAAAAGAGGTTAGGTGAAAAGTTTGAGGGTTTTAAAGTTTTCACAACTAGACCCGATACTATATACGGAGTTACCTACACGGCTTTAGCTCCAGAGCATGAGATAGTAAAATATCTTGTAAACAACACTCTTTTAGATAGCGAGTCGATTCAAAAAATTAAAAAGATGCAAAATACTCCTCCAAAACTTAGAGCCCAGGCCGAAAAAGAGGGGTTGTTTCTAAATCTTTACGTAATCCATCCGCTAACCAAAGAGAAGATTCCGGTATGGGTTGCGAATTTTGTTTTGACTGAGTATGGAAGCGGTGCGGTTATGGCCGTACCTGCTCATGATGAGAGAGATTTTGAGTTTGCTAAAAAATACGATCTTCCTATCAGGTATGTTATAAAGCCAAAAGATGGCAAAATCGATAGAGATAGAGCTTTTGTAGAGCCAGGAGTCCTCTTTGATAGCGAAGAGTTTAGCGGTTTAGAGAGCGAAAAAGCTAAAAAAGCGATAATTGACTATTTCGAAAAAGAGGGGCTCGGAAAAAAAACTATAAATTATAAACTTAAAGATTGGTTGGTTAGCAGACAAAGATACTGGGGGACGCCGATTCCTCTTGTGAAGTGTCCAAAATGCGGACTTGTGGCAGAGAAAAAAGATAATCTCCCCGTAACTTTGCCGGAAGATGTGCAGATTACCGGGGAAGGAAACCCTTTAGAGCTACATCCGACCTGGAAATATACAAAATGTCCAAATTGTGGAGAGGAGGCTGTAAGAGAGACGGATACTTTAGATACTTTTGTGGAGTCTAGTTGGTACTTTTTGAGATTTACGACTAAAAAAGAGTATTGGGATAAGCTGCCTTTCAAAAAAGAGGATACCGACTACTGGATGAGCGTTGATCAGTATATCGGCGGTATAGAGCATGCCATATTGCATCTTTTATATTCTAGATTTTTTACAAAAGCTTTAAGAGATTTAGGATACGTAGATATTGACGAGCCTTTTGAGAGACTGCTCACTCAGGGTATGGTTTTAAAAGATGGGGCTAAGATGAGTAAGTCTAAAGGCAACGTGGTAGACCCGGATTCGATTGTGGAAAAATTTGGCGCCGATACGGCAAGACTCTTTATCCTTTTTGCGGCTCCGCCTTCAAAAGAGCTTGAGTGGAACGACAGTGCCGTTGAAGGCGCATATAGATTTATAAAGAGATTTTTTGATAGAGCTTTGGATGTAAAACCTTGCGAAAATTTACCCGCTATAGATCACTCAAAACTCTCAAAAGAGGAGAAACTTGCTAGAAAGAAAGTTTACGAGGCTTTGAAAAAATCGAAAGATGTTTATGAAAAAAACTACACTTTCAATACTCTAATAGCCGCTTCTATGGAAGCTTTAAATGCATTGAACGCACAAAAAAATGAAGAGGTATGGAGCGAAGGATACTGGATACTGTCAAATATATTAGAGCCTATTATTCCTCACGTATGCTGGGAGATATCCGATAGACTTTTTAATAGAAACAATTTTGAAAATATCGAGATAAAAGAGGAAGTTTTCCAAGAAGATAGTGTAACTTTGGCGGTAACTATAAACGGGAAAAGAAGAGCCGAGATAGAAGTGCCTGTAAATGCTTCCAAAGAGGAGATTTTACGAATGGCTAAAGAGAAAGCTAAAAAATGGATTGAGAATAAAGAGATAGTTAAAGAGATTGTGGTTCCAAATAGGCTAGTAAACATAGTGGTAAAAGGGTAGATTTGAGATTAGAGATTAGAGATTTTATTTTGGCGATGAGGAGAGTTTTTCTCCTTTTCCCTTCAGCCTTTATACTTGTATATTTAATAACCGGGTGCGGATACAAACCAACGTCGGTTTATACGAAAAAAGTTTTGGGCGAAAAGATATACTCCCAGGTTGAGGTCTATCTAAGAGACCCTGAAAACTCGGTATTGATAAAGGACGCCTTAAACGAGGCTATAGTAAACAGATTTAAAGGCTCTTTGGTGCCTAAACAGTACGCCGATAGCGAACTAATAGTTAGCTTAAGAAGGGTTAGCTTCAGGCCGCTTCAATATGACAAAAACGGATATGTTATCTACTATAGGGCTATTGCCTCTCTAAAAATAGTCTATAAAAGTAAAAAAGGGGAAACGAAAATATTGACGGTTTCCGGCAACTACGATTTTCCTATCGAGCCAAATAGCGTTATTTCGGATACTAAAAGATTTGAAGCTATAAGGGAGAGTTCTAAGAAAGCTTTGGATAAGTTTATTTCGCAAATCTCTATCATAGGATATCAAGAGAGTTAAGTTTTAATGACTATAAAAGATTTTTTAAACTCCAAGCCTCTTTATTATAAAAATATCGATTACACAAGAATGCCTAGAGCGTATGAGAGCGTAAAAGAGAGATTGTCTCTGCCTAAGATTATCCATGTCGTAGGAACTAACGGCAAAGGAAGTACGGGTAGATTTTTAGCTTATATGCTCTTTAAAAAAGGGTATAAAACCGGACACTACACTTCCCCCCATATCTTAAGATTTAACGAAAGAATCTGGATAAACGCAAAAGATATAGATGACGAATCCTTGGAGAACGCTCATAAAAAGCTTTTAAATATATTACCAAAAGAGTTTCAAGAGAGTCTTAGTTATTTTGAGTATACAACTCTTTTGGCCGCCGTATCTTTTGAAGGGCTGGATTTTGCCGTTATGGAGGCTGGTCTTGGAGGCGAGTTTGACGCTACGAACGTTTTTGATAAGGAACTAAGTTTAATAACCGCGATAGATTTTGACCATCAAGCCTTTTTGGGAAACAGTATAGAAAAGATTGCGAGAACAAAGATAAGAAGTATCCGCAAAAAAGCGATTTTAGGATATCAAAAACATAATAGTGTAGAAGAGATAGCAAAAGAGGTGGCAAAAGAGAAAGAATGTAAACTTTATATGCTTGATGAACTTTTAAGCGAAGAGGAGAAGAGTGATATAAAAGAGTTTATAAGCAAAAAAGCTTATCCGATATTTTTTAGCGAAAATCTATCATTGGCTTTTGCGGCCGGAAAAGTGTTGGGGGTGAGTTTTAAGATAGAAGATTGTATGGATTTGCAGATTTTTGGCAGATTTCAAAAAGTTGCCGACAATGTCGTTTTGGATGTGGGGCACAACCCTCTAGCAGCAAAAGCGATAGAGCGTGAACTTATGCCGGATACAGTTTTGGTTTACAACGCTTATGAAGATAAGGATTTTAAAGAGGTCTTAAAGATATTAAAACCGAAAATTAAAAGAGTAGAGATTATAGATATAAAAGATGAAAGAGCGGTTGATAAAGAGGAGCTCATAAAAGTTTTGAGAGAACTTGGTATAAAATTTAGAGATTTTAAAAAGATAGAGAAAGAAGAAGAGTATCTTGTTTTTGGTTCATTTAGAGTAGCTGAAGAGTTTTTAAAAGGAGGCTTTTCTGCAAGCTAAAGTTTTTGAGTTTTTAAAAAAAGAGATACCCGATATTTTAGTAGTAACAGATGAAAAAGAGGCAAAAGAGGTATTGGACGTAGCTAAATATTTAGATATAGAAGCGGTAGTTTTGCCAGACTTTAGGGCAAGATTTGGCGATGATCTAAGAAGTTTTAAAGAGGAACTTGAAGAGCTACTAAGCGCTCTTGATATTTACTACAAAAAAAAGTTCCTTTTGATCTCTGCGTATCAGACACTCTCAAACTATCTACCCTCGCCAAAATATTTTAAAAGCTTTTCGCTCGAATTTGGAGATAGAGTTGATCTAGGCGAACTTAAAAATAGACTACTTCATTGGGGTTATGAGTTTGTTGATATTGTAGAAACGAAAGGCGAGGTCTCTTTTAGGGGAGATATAATAGATATATATCCTAAAGATTCAAAACCGGTTAGAATCAGTCTTTTTGACGATGAGATAGAAAGCATAAGATATTTTGACGAGACTACTCAAAAGAGTTTTAAGGATGAGCTTGAGTGCATAAGAGTTACGCCTGCACTATTTGGTCTTGATGAAAAGGGGTATGAAAAGCTTTTAAATAGGATCAAAGAGACTGAAAGCGACGTATTTGTAAAAGATATTGCCTCTTTGGGTTTTTGGTATCTTGATGAAAAGATAAATCTGTTGGATGGTAAAAGAGCCTTTTTAGTTAGAGATATAAAAGATGAGATTGACTCTTTGTATGAAGAGAATTTCGAGTTTATTCCAAAAAGTTCTTTTGATTTGCCGATTATCGAGGAAGCTAAAGAGTATAAAGATATTGAAGTTATAAACATAAACTCTCTTATAAAATCCAGAAAAAACAAAGAGATAAAACTTATCGTCAAAAATGAAACGGTAGTTAGAAGAAGCGACTTAGATAGTTTTGAAGGGTTGAAATTTATCTATAAAGATATAGTTTTAAATATCGAAAGCGATGAAGAACTGATAATATCCCTAAACAGAAGAGAAAAAATTAAAAGAGTTAAAAAAGCCAAAGTTTTACTTGATGAACTAAAACCAGGCGATTATGTAGTTCACGAGAGTCACGGTATTGCGATTTTTAGCGGTATTGAAGCGGTAACCGTTCTTGGCGCGACTAAAGATTTTTTGGTTTTAAAATATCAAGGTGACGATAGGCTTTTAGTTCCGGTTGAAAATATAGATTTAATAGATAGATATATTGCCGATAGCGGAGCAATACCGGTTTTAGATAGACTTGGAAGCAGCTCTTTCGCAAAGTTAAAGAAGAAGGTAAAAGAGAAACTTTTTGAGATAGCAAACGAAATAGTAAGGGTTGCGGCAAAAAGAGAGCTTTTAAAAGGCGTAATGTGCGACGTGGAAAATCCAGAAATTAAAATCTTCCAAAAAGAGGCCGGATTTGAGTATACACCGGATCAAAAAGAGGCGATAGAGGATATTTTTAAAGATTTATCCGGCGGTAAGGTTATGGACAGGCTTCTAAGCGGAGATGTGGGTTTTGGGAAAACGGAAGTTGCTATGAACGCCATTTTTGCCGTGATAAAAAGCGGATATCAGGCTGCTTTTTTGGCTCCTACAACGCTACTTTCAAATCAACACTACAAAACTTTGCAAGAGAGATTTGAAAAGTTCGGAATAAAAGTGGCTAGGCTTGATAGATTTGTAGGCTCAAAAGAGAAAAAGATAGTCTTGCAAAGATTGAAAGAGGGAAACATAGATGTTGTGGTGGGAACTCACTCTTTATTGGGAGCAGAGTTTGCAAAGCTAGCTCTTATAGTAATAGACGAAGAGCATAAATTTGGCGTAAAACAGAAAGAGAAGCTTAAAGCGATTAGCGAAAACGTTCACGTTCTTAGTATGAGCGCTACTCCGATTCCAAGAAGTCTTAATATGGCTTTAAGTCGCCTTAAAGAGTTTAGTGAACTAAGAACGCCACCTCAGGGCAAAAAAGAGGTTAGAACCTATGTTAAAGAGTATAACGAAAAGCTTGTTAAAGAGGTGATTTTAAGGGAACTTAGGCGAGGAGGACAGATATTTTACATCTTTAACTCCATAGCAAATATAGAGTCTAAAAAAGAGGAACTTTTAGATATTTTGCCAAATCTCAAGATTTTGGTGCTTCACTCAAAGGTCAGCGCTTCCGTTACCGAAAAGGAGCTTTTGAACTTTTATCAAAAAAAATATGATCTGCTTCTATCCACATCTATAGTAGAATCTGGACTTCATATGCCAAACGTAAATACGATTATAGTAGATGGCGCCGATAGATTTGGAATGGCTGACCTTCATCAGCTAAGAGGCCGCGTGGGAAGAGGTAAAAAAGAGGGGTATTGCTACTTTATGGTGGAAAATAAAGAGAGATTAACCGATGAAGCCAAAAAGAGACTTGTAGCGCTTGAGTCCAACTCATATCTTGGAAGCGGACAGGTTTTGGCTATGCATGATTTGGAGATAAGAGGAGGAGGAAATATCATAGGGGCTCAGCAAAGCGGTCATATAAAAAATATCGGATATAGCTTGTATCTAAAAATGCTAGAAGAGGCTTTAAACTTACTAACAACCGGCAAGATGGAAGAAAAACCGAAAATAGAGATAAAGCTTGCCATAAACGCTTATATCTCAAAAGAGCTTGTTAGCGAAGATAGGTTGAGATTAGACCTTTATAGAAGATTAGGTCAGTGTGAAGATGTGGATGAAGTTTATGATATAGAAGAGGAGATTGTCGATAGATTTGGCAAACTTGATAATGTTACGAAACAGTTTTTGGATGTTGTTATTATGAAGATATTGGGGCTTAAAAAAGGTATTAAAACTATCTCTAACTATAATGAAAATATAACTATCGAGTATAGTGACGGAAAAAAAGAGTTTTTAAAAGCTAGAAGCAAAGATGAAGACGATCTTATAGATACCGTACTTAGAAAACTTAGGGGAAGTTGATGAAGATAGGTTTTATCGGAGATATCATAGGAAAACCAGGCAGAAAGATGGTGGCAAGACACCTAAAAGAGATAAGAGAAAAAGAAGGAGTTGGTTTTGTTATTGCAAATTATGAAAATGCAAGCCACGGTTTTGGTTTAACTGAGAAAAACGCCAAAGAGCTTTTTAGGTGTGGTATCGATTTGATGACGGGAGGAAACCATACCTGGGATAAAAAAGAGATTTTCGCTCTTTTAGAGAGCTATCCCATACTTAGACCCGTCAATTACCCTGAAGGGGTTCCTGGACGCGGGGTGGAAGTTGTGGAGGTAGAAGAAGAAAAACTTGCGATTATTAATCTTATGGGACATTACTCTATGCCAATGGTTGATAATCCTTTTATAACGATAAAGAGAGTTGTTGAAAAGCTTCATGAAGATGGGATAAAAAACATATTTATCGATATGCATGCAGAAGCAACCAGCGAAAAAAGAGCTCTTTTGATGATGCTAAAAAATAGTGTCAGCGCTATAGCCGGGACACATACCCATGTTGGAAGCGACGATTTGCAAATTTTCCATAATGTCGGTTATGTTACGGATGTGGGACTTACCGGTTGTAGAGACAATGTGATAGGGATGGAGGAGAGTGTGCCTATAAAGAGGTTTTTAACGGGACTTCCGGGACGATTCGATGTGCCTGATAAGTGCAAAAAGATATTTCAGATGGTGATTTTTGAGATAGAAGATGGAAAATGCATAGATGCTTATAAAGTGAAAGCCTACGATGAAGGGGAGTATTTTGTTTCGCAAAGAGCATTTATTGAGAGTGATTAGTGAGAGGTTTTAGTGGTTAGGAGAGAGTAAAATGATAGAAAACAGTTTTGAGCTGTTAAAAAGATTAAAAGAGCTAGGATTTTTAAAAGAAGAAAGAGATCCTTACTGGTGGCCAAATAGCGGAACATTTGAGGTAGTGGTAGGGGTTGTTTTGACTCAAAATACAAGATGGGAAAAAGTTGAAGAGGCTCTTTTAAATCTAAAAAATTATATGAACGATATAGAGCTTGAAAAGATAGCCCAAATCGATCAAAAACTGCTCTCTACTCTTATAAAGCCGGCCGGTTTTTACAATACAAAAGCTTTTAGATTAAAAAAACTATCACAAAATATTTTGAATGAGTTTGGAAGTTTTGAGATTTTTCAAAAGAGGGTTAGCAGATACTGGCTTTTAAATCAAAAAGGTATAGGCAAAGAGACAGCCGATTCTATACTCAATTATGCATGTTATAAAGATTTTATGGTGGTTGATAGCTATACCGTCAGGATACTTGGTATTGCAGGATATGAGTTTAGCGAGTATGATGATATCGCAGATTTTTTGACGGAGGGAATTTTTCAGAACTTAGATAAAATCTATGAGCTTTACAATAAAGAGTTGCCCTTAAATCAAATATATGCAAGATTTCACGGCAAAATTGTAGATTTTTGCAAAGAGTATTTTAAAGGAAAACAGAAAGAAGAAAAAGTTAAGAAACTACTTTTTACCTAATTCAAACAGGGTTTTTTTCCGTAAAAGGGAGCGTTATAAATTCCGTGTCAGTTGGATAGTTAGATAAAATAAAGAGAAAGGACTGACATGGAAGAATTTGATTTTAACAAAGCAGTAAAAGATTTGCTTGCAGGGAAGAAGATAAGTGGT
>JALWIX010000098.1 GCA_027082175.1 Campylobacterales bacterium | reverse complement strand
AGCTCATCGGCCAGCCTGTCTATATTTTGTAAGAGATTTTTTCCGTCAATATTTTTTAACTGCACTACTCCTCCAAGTTTATAATTTTCGATTTTTATCTAACCAAACCATTACGCCCTTTTGGGCATGTAGCCTGTTTTCAGCCTCGTCAAATATCTCTTTTTCATGAGCTTCAAATACCTCTTCGCTTACCTCATAACCTCTATATGCGGGGAGGCAGTGAAGAAACAAAGCGTCATCTTTTGCCAAACTCATAAGATTATTATCTACCATAAAACCTTTAAAATCTTTAACTCTTTTCTCTTTTTCATCCTCTTGTCCCATAGATATCCAAGTATCAGTCGTAACTACGTCAGCATCTTTAACAGCCTCTTTGGGATCGTTTAAAAGCGTTATTTTGGCTCCACTCTGTTTTGCAAACTTAAAAGCATCTTCTAAAATCTCCTCTTTGGGTTCATACCCTTTAGGAGAAGCGATTCTTAGTTCAAAACCTAGTTTGCTAGCTAGCATCAGCCAACTGTTAGCCATATTGTTTCCATCGCCGACATAAGCTACGACGGGGTCTTTTTCTTTACCGTATTCAACCATTGTCAAATAATCGGCCATTAACTGAACAGGATGGTATTCATCGGTTAAACCGTTGATAACGGGGACTTTGCTATATGCCGCAAACTCTTCGATATCTGATTGCGCATAAGTTCTAATCATCACCATATCACACATTCTAGAAATCACTCTAGCCGTGTCGCGCATCGGCTCGCCGCGTCCAAGCTGTATATCGTTTTTGCTTAAAAAAAGACCTATCCCGCCCAATTGATATATCCCAACTTCAAAACTAACTCTCGTTCTAGTTGAGCTTTTTTCAAAAATCATAGCAAGAGTCTGTCCTTCAAGATAGGGAACAAACTCCCCCCTTTTAGTTTCGGCCTTTATATTTTGCGCTAGTTTTATTATCTCTAAAATCTCTTCTTTAGTATAGTCTTTTAGCGTTAAAAAGTGTCGCAAATCTCTATCCTTTGCAATAAATAAAATGAAATTATACTATATTTGTTATTTAGTAATTAGGAATTGGGAATTGGAATTTTTGGTTAAGTGGTTGAGTGGTAAATTAACTCACACCCACACTCACCCTACTCACCTAAAATTTTAGCCACCTCTTTTGCGTGATAACTTATGATGATATCAGCTCCGGCTCTTTTAAAACTTATCATCGTCTCCATCATTACCTTTTCATAATCTATAACGCCCATTTTACCAGCCATCTTAAGCATAGAGTATTCACCGCTAACATTATATACGGCTAAAGGCAATCTCGTATTTTCTCTTATATCTCTTATAATATCAAGATAGGCAAGTCCGGGCTTAACCATCAATATATCGGCACCTTCCCTCTCATCTTCAATACTCTCTAAAATCGCTTCTCGCCTATTTGCCGGATTCATCTGATAACTTCTTCTATCTCCAAAACTTGGAGCCGACTCGGCTACGTCTCTAAAAGGTCCATAATAGCTACTCGCAAATTTAGTAGAGTAGCTCATTATAGGAGTGTTGATAAAACCCTCTTTATCCAAAGCTTCTCTTATAGCGGTTATCATCCCATCCATCATCCCGCTTGGCGCTATCATATCCGCACCCGCTTTTGCGTGAATCACCGCTTGATCCGCTAAAATCTTCAATGTAGCGTCGTTATCCACGGTTTTTAGTTTCGGATCAAGAATACCGCAGTGTCCATGGTCTGTATATTCGCAAAAACATAGATCAGTTACTACAAACATATCAGGATGAGCTTTTTTTATCTCTCTTACCGTAGTAGCTATTACCCCATGTTCACAAAGAGCGTCACTTCCGACAGAGTCTTTAACTTCAGGTATTCCAAAAAGTATAATAGCCTTTAATCCTAAACTTTTAAGCTCTTCACACTCTTTTAGTATATGATCACAGCTCATCTGAAATACGCCGGGCATAGACTCTATCTCTTTTTTATACCCTTCGCCGCTTTTTACAAAAAGCGGATAGATAAAATCGTTTAAAGTTATAACGGTCTCTTGAACAAGTTCTCTCAAAATAGGGTTTATTCTAAGTCTTCTAAATCTTTTAAAACTCATTTTCAGCCTTTTTGATATAATTTCGTACTATTTTACCAAAAGAAGAGAAAAATGAGGGTAAAAATATCTAAAGAGGCAAATCTTCCTACAAAATACGGAGATTTTAAAATACAGTGTTTCAAAGAGGGGCATAAAGAGCACCTAGTCATATTCACAGAAAATCTTCCCGACATTCCCGTAGTTAGAGTCCATTCAGAGTGTCTAACGGGAGATACTTTGGGAAGTAAAAAGTGTGATTGCGGAGAGCAGTTAGAGTTTGCTTTGAACTTTATAGCAAAAAACAGCGGAATGATAATATATCTTAGACAAGAGGGAAGAAACATAGGACTTTTAAACAAAGTCAACGCATACGCTTTGCAAGATGAAGGATACGATACCATCGAAGCCAATCATCAACTAGGCTTTAGCGCGGACGAAAGAACATACGAGATAGTCGAGTATATCTTAAACTATTTTAATATAAAAAAGATAAAACTTTTAACTAACAATCCAAAAAAGATAGAGAGTCTAAAAGATATAGAGATTGTTGAAAGAATTCCCATAAAAGTAAAACCAAACCCTCATAATAAAGAGTATCTAAAAATAAAAAAAGATAAGATGGGACATCTTTTATGAGATTTGACAATCTTGAGCTTGAAGAGGATTTTTATGAAAAATGCTCTTTTTTTACAAAAAAACTTCTTGAGTGGAACAAAATACACAATCTAACCGGCGCAAAATCAGAAAAAGAGGTATGGGAAAATATAGAAGATTCAGTCTATTGCGTTAAATTTTTATCACCGGTAAAAAAAGCGATGGATATAGGCACAGGAGCCGGTTTTCCAGGACTCATACTTGCGTTTGCGCTAAAAAATACCGAGTTTTTGCTAGTAGAACCAAGAAATAAAAGAGCCGCTTTTTTAAACTATATAGTTGCGTCTCTTGAACTTAAAAACGTAAAAGTGGAAAAAAAGAGAGTAGAAGAGTTACGCCCCGAGCCTTTTGATCTTATCACCTCAAGAGCGGTGGCCAAAACCTCTTTTTTGATAAAACTTTGTCAGCCTTTTATCAAAGAAGATACGACTATGCTTTTTTACAAAGGCGAAGAGGTAGATAATGAGGTAGAAGAGCTAAAAGATTTTAGTTTTGATATCATTAGAAGAGGAAAAAGAAGATATCTTTTCATTAAAAATAAAAGGATTTAAATGTTGATGAAGATTTTGCTACTAGCAGTCGTAATTTTTGGAATCTACTACTTTTTTATAAAGCAAAAACCGATTAAAAACATCAAAAAAGAGACTCCAAAAAAAGATATAGATGAAGATATCATGGTAGAATGCACAAAATGCAAAACATACGTAAGCAATAAAGAGGCTATTATAAAAAACGGAAAATATTACTGCTCCAAAGAGTGCGCCGGGCTAAATTAAAAAAGAGGTTAAAATGGTAATAAAGAGTAAAAAAGATTTTTACAAAATAGAGACTATCGAGGATATTAAAAATACTCCTCCAAACACTACTCTCTTTTTTAGATACGATTTAGAACTTATAAAATACTGCTATGACAACGATCTATCGTTTGCCGTAGCCGTCGATAGTATAAAAGAGGCTATTTTTGCAAACCATTTTGGAGCCGCTTATATTGTAGTCAAAAAAGATATGGCAAAAAAGATTCAAGATGTAGCAAACGAATATCTTTTTGATGCCAAAATTTTAGTAAAAATCGTTTTTGAATGGGAGATAGAGGTTTTCGCACAAAAGGGAATCGACGGGGTATATCTAAGAGAGAACCTCTCTTTTTAAAAAAGGGGATAGTTTTACTAGTATCTCGTACGTGATGGTGCCAAAAAATCTAGCCGGTATTTTTGCATCATTTATGATACATATCTCCTCTTCATCGCAAAGCACGCTTATGCTGTCCATAGAGACTTTTCCCGCTACTTTGTAACCTTGAGGCAAAATATACTCTTTTGTTCCATCAAGCCTGAAAAAACCGTCCGCATAACCTACATCGAAAGTTGATAAAACCAAATCTTTCTCAGCTTCAAAAACCCCGCCGTAACCTACTCTCTCACCCTTTTTCAGTTCTCTTTTGCTTATTCTTTTAGCCCATAAAGATAAAACAGGTTTTAATTCGGGTTTATCAAAAACCTCATCCATTTCAAGATAGCCGTATGCGGCGATTCCCACTCTCGCAAAATCATCGATAAACTCGTTTAACCTAAAAAGAGCGGCGGAGTTGCAAGAGTGAAAAAGCGGTTTTTCAAATCCAAACTCTTTACAGAGTCTCAAAGACTCATTTTTTACATCTTCAAAATTTTTTTGTTGCCAAAAAAGTTCGCCGCTAAGTTCATCAGCGCTTCTATAGTGAGTAAAAACCCCTTTTAAATCTAGCTTTTGTTTTTTTATAAGCAAAAAGGCCTCTTTTAACTCTTTAGGCAAAATTCCGCTTCTATGCATTCCCGTATCTACTTTTAACTCTACTTTGGAGCCTTTTGGAAACTTTTTTATATCCTCCAAAGAGTTTATCGTAAAATGAAAAGGAGTAATCTCTTGCGGCATATCGGCCAATACCAATATATAATCAAAAAAGCTCTCTACCCTTTTTGCCTCAAAAAGATTTCTTACAACCGCCCTTTTTATACCGAACTCGCTAGATAGCGAAGCTATCTCTAAAAGTCCGTGTCCATAAGCGTTATCTTTTAAAACTAATGCAACTTTGTCTCTATCACCCGCTTTTTTAATAATAACCTCTAAATTATAAAAAAAGGCGTTTTTGTTGATTTTTATATATCCCATAGATCTATTTTCCAAATATAAATTTTTTACTAAATATATAAACTTACTCTCTATCTACATACTTATCATAAAACTCTTTACTATTTAAAACTTCTATATCTTTGCTTACAAAATTTTCATCATTTGACAAGATTACGTCGCAACCAATTTTTTTTGCCATAATATATTGAAGAGTATCTTCTAAATCCTTAAAATCACTATCCTTTAGCATCAAATCACAAGCTTCTTCAACTTCCTTATTTGAAAATTCTACTATTTTTAATGTTTTGATAATTTTTTGAATATTCGATAAAGCAAACTCTTTGTTTACTTTTGAATTTATATAATAAACAGTAGTAATCAAATCGCAAGAGATAAATATTTGATGATTTAAAATTAAATCTTCATATACTTTTACACTATATTTATGAAAAGGCCTCTTAACGTCCAATATATCTAAGATAATATTTGCATCTAAAAAGACTCTCATATATCCTGACCCATCTCCTCTTTTATAGATTGAATACTTTTGCCAACCAAAGTTCCGGGTTCTACAGGTATTATTGTTTTAAATGCTTTGAGTCTTTCAAGTTTTAAATACTCTTGATATTTTTCTTCAATCAATCTACGTATTATCTCCGACTGAGTAGTTTTTTCTTTCTTTGCTATTTCTTCTAAATGTTTTGCAATCTCGTCATCCAATAAAAAGTTTTTCCTAACCGTCACGCATCGCCTCCATACATACAAAGCTATACGTATTATATCATAAGTATAAATCTCTATATCTAAAATTTCGAAATATATCTTTAAATTGACAGTTTTTGTCAAACCTTTTCTTTACAATATCGTTAACTTTTCTAAGGAGCCTAAATGACTAAATTCTAAAAAAGTAAGTACTAATCATCCGAGTTTAATACAAAAAACCAAAAATCCAAAGAGGAATAGAAGCATTATCTCCTATTTCGATGTCGTCTTTTACAATAAAAGCATTTTGAATCTCTTTAATCTGTTTTTTTGTTTTATTTTTACCGCCTATTTCGAAAACAAAATCTTTAACTATAAAATCACCTTGTTTTGATAAAATAATATCTTCATCAAAAAAACTTTTTTTATTTAGAAAATAACTTTTTATTTGATTTACAAAAAATGTTTCTCTTTCATTTCCAATATTTGAATTTTCTGCAATTGCTCTAACTAAATTTGTATTGTTAAAATAAATTTTATCCGGTTTTTGAAGTTTTGAAATACCTCTTGATTTGAAATGTAGATTAATTAATATCTCACTTTTTTCAAGTAAATAGAGATACTCCAATAAAGATGGCCTTGAAATTTGTGTTTTTTGAGATAATTCATTAATATTTGGAGTAAACGGAACAGAAATGGAAATCAAATAAAGCAATCTTTTTAGTTTATCTATATTTGAGTATGAAATGTTTGATGTATAAGGTAAATCCACTTCAAGAATGTAATTGAGTATATTCAAGAGTTTCTGTTTATAAGAGTTTAACCCTTCTAAAAAAAATGGATAACAACCATATTCAAGGTATTCTTTGAAATACTTTAGAGGTTTTATTTTAGAAGCTATCTCTTTTGCTATATCTATATGATTTATAATTATTTCTTCAAGAGGGTATTTATTGAAAATATATCCTTTTACTTCTAAAAATTCCCTAAAAGACATTACAGGAACTCTTATTTCATATATTCTTCTACTTAAATCAGCTTCTTTGTAAATTTGCAATAGTGAAGAACCAGACACTATAACTTTTAGATTTGTCATATCATAGATTGCTTTTAAATGTGAGCCTATATCTCTGTATTTATGTATTTCATCGATAAATAAAAATTCTCCACCATATTGTTCAAATTTTTTAGCAAATTCATATAAATTTACATTTGCAAAGTATGGATTGTCTACTGAGATATATAAGGCATTGTTATTGTTTAACTCTTTGAGTTTTTGAAGCAACATTGTGCTTTTTCCAACACCTCTTTGCCCCAATAATGCAATTAGTTTATTATTTTTTATATCTAACAATTCATAAACACTTCTTTTGAAATTTAAATCTAATTTTTTTATTAATTCAAACTGTTCATTATAAAATTTTGTAAAATTCATTTTATTTTTACCTATAAATTTTGTTAATTACATTTTACATTTCTTAATGTAGTTTGTCAATCGCTATTTTAGTTTATTTAAAAACAATCAGGGTCAGAGTTTTATTTTTAATTTGTCTTCCTATCGGTTTTGGTTGTTTCATAATATTTTTTTCTTTATTTCACACTAGCCTAACGATTGAGTTGAGAAATATTTGAACCGCAGGGTCAAATATTCCTCTCCAATGATTTGTTATATTTTTCTTGCAATATCACCAGTAGAAATATTTTTTTCTTGAACTGTTACAGTTCTCTCCTTTGGTTCTTCTTCAATAATTGTTTGCTCTTCATCATTATTTTTTCCTAAACCATAAGCTGCAAGACCGAGTCCAAGTAATTCAGAGCGCTTATCTCTATACTTTTTTATGGTTCTTTTTATTTTTCTGTCTGTTTCAATAACAGTCTCCGCACTTTCAAGTAAAGTTATCTTTTCTTGAATATTAAAAACTTTCATTCTTAATTTTGGAATTTCTAAATTCCCTAAACTTTCTTTAGTATCAGGGTCAAAAAGCTCCTCTCCTTTTTCAAAAATCATAAAAATATCATCCTTTGATACTCCATCAATAGAGCCTTTGTTAATTGCTACTTTATATTTATCTACAATTTTTATTACTTTTGCTTCCATTTTTCAATCCTTCTGTATTAGCTGTTGTAATTCATCTTTATTAATTTTAAGACTAAAATAAACTTCACTGATACTATTATTAGTTTCCTCTTTTAATAGAAAATTTATATGACATATACTTTGCTCTTTTTGTATATGTTCTATAATTCCAATTCCAATAAATCTTTCAATTTTATCTTTATCTAAATAATAAACTTTTACTATATCACCATACTCAAAATTGATTTGTGATTTATTTAAAAAAACTTCTCCTTTGGGACTCTTTTTATTTAAATTTTTTAGTTTTAATTGATTTATATTGTAACTATTATTTTTGTTTTTTAGAAATTCAATAATAAAACCTATTAATACTGTAATAATGACCAATGCGATAAAAATCAAAAAAATCAACCATTTAATGGAAACCAGCTGTGTTATATCAATAAATAAAGTTACAATTGCAGATAAAAATCCCAAAATACTTATAGATACAGCAAAAATATGTGCTTTAATATATTCAATTAATTTCATTTATTGTTCCTGATTCTCCTTAATATAACGACCAAGCTCACTGGCCGCTATGGAGCGCAGCGGAATAGCGGTCCAGTGCAGCGCCTTGTTATGTGCCTCATTTCTAGTAATTATCATAATAAAAATCATCAATAAAAGGTCCCTTTACTCCATATGACCAACTAAGTATATCAAAGTCACTCCTTGTTAATCTTATATTTGTTGAATTTGGGTTAAGAAAAATCGAAACATCATATATATCTTTTCCTGTCTTGATTACAGAATTGTCATAGATAAAAATAATACCAGTTACTTTTTTTGCCACATCAGATATTCTAAGATTTTTACCAACAAGGCTCGGATAGATAGTTCCCATGTCTGTACTGTCTTTTGTTAACTCCATAAATATCCGCCTACTTAATGCTCTATAAAAAATATTTTTAAAATCAAAGGAAATGTTTAACTCTTGATTAAACCAAGGATTTATAACAAAAGTTATCAGACTTGGAGCGTCAATTAGTAGTTTATTGTAGTAGTCTAGTATCTTATACTTATAGTCGGCCGCTAATTTATATGGTTCCAAGGTTCTGATAGTAGAAACAACTGTATTTAAACCAGGCCGAGGATAAGCAATTCTAAATTCAGCCATTTCTCCACTCTTGAGAGTATGTCGATAAAACGCTTTTTTATTATTTATGCAGTCTTCTAACTTATCAATCAGGGTTCCTGATTGCAATTCATAAACAAAGTCCTTCTTAGTTCTAAGATAATCAACATCAAATAAATTATCTATTGCTATTAAATAGTTTTTGTCTTTTATTCTATCATTTAATTTATCTATGATATTATCTATAAGTTCAATATGTATTGGTATTAACGATTTCACATCGGTAAAAATCTTTTTTGTGGCCAAATCAAGACTTATATCTAAATCTATCTCCTGTTGACCAATTTGCTTTGCAATACTATTAGCAAACTCATTGACATTCCCTCTATCTGGATATTTTATATTCGTAAGATTTTCGAATTGAATCCAGTAATCTAATACAACAAGTTCTGAGTAGGGACCTGCCCACTTATATCCTCTTACTTGTCCAATTTGTTTTGCTGTATTTATTATTTCAGATAAAACATGTGCAGAATTATAAAAATATTTATTAATTCTATTTAGTCGGGTTATAAAGTTTTCCTTAAAGATATGAAAATTACGATGATTATTTAATGCACCAATACAATTATTTTCAAGTGTATAATCTTTAAAATTAACCTCTTGGTTGAATATGCTTTCTAGAATTTCTTTATAATTTTCTACTTGTGTCATTATCAGTTTTTTCCCACTCCTAAAATACACATAACGGTTGAGTTGAGAAATATTTGAGCCGCAGGGTCAAATATTTCTCTCCAATGATTTGTTATCTAGTAATTTTTATAAATTTGAATTAATTCTTTAAGAGACTTACCTAGGCTTTGATTAATTGTAGCCTTAAATTTTCCTTTAAATACATCAATTTCAACTTTTCCACCAGATAATATTAAAGCTATGACTAATGCCGTGATAGAACCAGCAAATACAATTTCAAGTGGTGAATGTTTTTCAAGCTTTGTTATTTTTAAATCATTTTCTTCAGAATATATTTTTCGTGAATATTTTATATAATCAGATTTTGAAAAATAAAAACTATCTGTATAATCATTGCTATTATCTATTAAACTGTTTATATCAATATCAATAACAGTAATATTATATTCATCTACAAGTTTTAAATAATACATATTAAAATAGAATAAAAATCCCTGCAAATCATTAGCTTTTATGGCTTCTTTTTCATTTAGGAAAATAATCTCAAGGAGTTTTTCTTGTGGTTGTTCTTCAGTTTTCATAGCTTCATACATTTAAACATTCCTTTTTTTTTGATAACACCGAGCAGAGCAATATTTAACTTGAGTGAGCAAGGTTGCTTGCACCCTAGCTAATGAAAGATTAAGTTTATAGATGTTCGCTCCTACAACTTGTTACACCTTATCAAAAGAGGAACATTAACTCGTTCTGCTCAGCCGTTAAACTAGGGTCTCTTGCGTCATTGTAACTATTTATTCATTAATACAATAATACTTAAAAAAACCATATATTGTCAATTTTTTATATTTAATGTATTTTTATATTAATTTAGTAATAAAAATAGATAATATCAAGAGAAATTCGCAATTTTTATCACCAATAAGTTATATTTCATCTAGTACCAAACAGCTTTTTCACATATTTTCATAACTTTTTGTTATAGAGTACGTCATTTATCTATAGTTGGGATATTGTTACACTATTTTTCTAAGCAAAGATTTGCTGTTTTAGATAAAGATTTAGAGATTAAAAAGTATTCTTTAGCTACCATTGCAATATAAAAAAGAGGAATTGTAATGCGACTTCCGGCTGAGTGGGAAAAACAAAAAGCCCTTTTGATCTCTTACCCCCACAAAGAGAGTGATTGGGCCGAGTATCTAGAGGAAGCCAAAGATTTTTTTGACGAATTTATAGATATTGTTTCACACTACCAAGAAGTTTGGCTTTTATGCGAAGAAAAGCCTAAAAAAAACTTCAAAAATATAAAATACTTTTTTGTAAAAACAAACGACACCTGGATACGCGACTACGGACCGATTACTATAGAAAAAAACGGCAAAAAAGAGCTTCTTGACTTTACATTCAACGGCTGGGGGTTAAAATATCCGGCAAATTTTGACAATCAAGTCAACCGCAAACTCTTTGGTACGAAAAAGATAGGTTTTGTCCTAGAGGGTGGGAGTATAGACTCTAACGGGGACAGGGTTTTGCTAACAACTTCAAAATGCCTTTTAGAAGCAAACCGCAATCCTCATATAAGCAAAAAGCAAATTGAAAACTTTTTGCAAGATACTTTTGGACTAAAAAAGATTCTTTGGCTAGAGAGCGGATATCTCGAAGGAGACGATACAGACAGCCACATAGATATGCTAGCTAGATTTGTTTCACCAAACAAAATAGCCTATATCACCTGCGATGATAAAGATGATATCCATTATGATGAGTTAAAAAAAATGGAACAGGAGATAAAAAAATATGGTTTAAAAACAGTTCCTCTTCCTTGGGTAAGCGCAAAATATTTTAACAACCAAAGAGTTCCCGCAAGCTATGCCAATTTTGTTATAATTAACGGTGCGATTATCGTTCCGTCATATAACGATCCAAACGACGAAGAGGCTATAAAAATCTTTAAAAAGCTTTTTCCAGATAGAGACGTAATAAGCTTAGACGCTTCAGTTTTGATAAGACAGCACGGCTCGATCCATTGTAGCTGTATGAATATTTTTTAATAAGGATATTTATGAAAACGATTGAATTTGAAACCGATATAAAAGATGGCATAGTATATATTCCTAAAAAATATTTGCAAAAATGCAAATCAAAAAAAGCAAAAATAGTTATCTATTTAGAAAATGAAAAAAGAAAAAAAAGTTTAAATGCTATTTCAATAAAAACAAAAAATTTTCAATTTAATAGACAAGAAGCACATGAGAGATAATATTTTTTTTGATACAAATATAATTTTATACTCATATTCTGTAGATGAACCTCAAAAAAGAGAAATTGCAAATAAATTAATTTTTTCTCAAAATGAGATTTTAATTTCTACACAAATCATTAATGAAACAGTTAATATTTTATATAAAAAGTTCAAAATAGATACTAAAAATATTATAAAAGTTATAGAAGAATTGGAAGATATTTTCAAAATAGTAAATTTTTCTATAAATACGCAAAAATATGCTTTATATATAAAAAATAAATACAATTTCCAATATTATGATTCATTAGTTTTATCTACTGCCTTAGAAAATAGATGCAATATAATCTTCAGCGAAGATTTTCAACATAATCAAATAATTGAAAATAGATTAAAAATCATAAATCCATTCAAGGGTAATAATATATGATTAAATTTATGGGTAAACTTCTGTTTTTATTAATTTTTGGTTTATCTCTATTTGCCAATGAGACGATATGCGTATCTATACTGCCGCAAAAGTTTTTCGTTAAAAAGATAACAAAAGATAGATTTGATATAGAAGTGATGGTGCCTCCCGGAAGTTCGCCCGCCACATACGGCGTAAAACCAATGCAGCTTAAAAGTATCAAAAAAGCCAAAATCTACTTTGCGATAGGCGTTCCTTTTGAAAGAGCTTGGCTAAAAAGATTTAAAAGCGTAAACGAACATCTAAAAATCATAGATAGCGGCAAATATGTAAAAAAGATTCCGATGATCCATCATCACCACAATGAGCTTGATGAGCACGATGAAAAAGAGCATAAACACGAAAACCTAGATCCCCATATCTGGATGGCTCCGCCTCTAGTTATGCTTCAAGCAAGGGTTATCCTTGAAGAGATAGTAAAGATAGATCCAAAAAATGAAGATTTTTATATAAAAAATTACAAAGAGTTTATAAAAGAGCTTGCCGCAATAGATACTCAAATATTAAAAAGATTAAAAAATATAAAACAAAAAGAGTTTATAGTCTATCATCCATCTTTTGGATATTTTGCCTATATTTACGGACTTAAACAGATAGCTATAGAAAAAGAGGGCAAAGAGCCTACGGCTAAATATCTAAAAAAGATTGTAGATTTTGCTAAAAAAGAGAAGATTAAAGTGATATTTGTAGAGCCTCAATTTTCTAAAAAAAGCGCAATGTTTTTAGCAAAAAAGATAGGAGCAAAGGTTGAGACTATAGATCCGCTCTCTTATGAGTGGGATAAAAACATTTTCAAAGTGGTGGAAGCAATTGAAAAAGCAAATAGCTATTGAGGTAAAAAATCTATTTTTTAAGTACGACAAAGAGTATATATTAGAAGATATAAATCTAAAAATCTACGAAAACGAGTATATTGCTATCATAGGTCCAAACGGCGGGGGAAAAACTACGTTTTTAAAACTTCTTCTTGGGCTTTTAACACCGACAAAAGGGAGTATCAAGGTTTATGACAAACCCCCTTCTAGATATAAAACATCTATAGGTTATCTCCCTCAAAGAGTAAACTTTAATCTAGATATGCCAATATCCGTAAAAGATATTGTTTTGCAAGGAAGACTAAATAGCAAAAAGCTCTTTTACGAAAAAGAAGATTATAAAAAGTGTGACCAAATACTTGAAAAACTTGATTTAAAAGATTTGAAAGAGAGGAAAATATCTCAACTCTCCGGAGGCCAAAGACAAAAGATTTTACTCGCAAGAGCGCTTGTTAGCGAACCAAAAATTCTCATATTAGACGAACCTACCGCATCTATCGACATAAAAGGACAAAAAGAGATATATAAGATTTTAAAGGAGCTAGAATTAACAAAAATCGTAGTAAGTCACGATATTAAGATACTTTTTGAAGGAATAGACAGGGTGGCTTATATAAATAGAAAACTATTTATGCACGAAAATCCAAATTTTGGTCTAAAACCTGCAGAAGGACATTTTTGCGAAATGGAACTTTTCGATTATCTAAGGAAAAACAGCGATGTTTGAGACGTTAACGCTCTTTGAAAACTCTATCGTCGCCGTGCTTTTATTGTGTGTCGCGGTATCCATAATCGGCTCATTGATGCTCATAAACAGATACGGCTATATAGCGGCAAGTATTGCTCACGGAAGTTACGGTGGCATCGGTTTGGCTTTATATTTTGGTTTTTCGATCCTTCTTGGCACCACTCTTTTCGCTATCTTTTTAGCTCTTTTACTTGCCATTATAACCTACAAAAATCCTCAAAGGAAAGATACGCTCATAGGTGTTATCTGGGCTGTGGGTATGAGTATAGGAATCGTTTTTGTAGACCTAACCCCTGGCTATAACGCAAATTTGATGAGTTTTCTCTTTGGCGATATTTTAATGGTTCCAAAAGAGGACCTTGTTTTTATGGGTGTTGTGGATACTTTACTTATAATTTTTGTAGTATTTTTTTACAATAGGCTTCTAGCCATTGCTTATGATAGAGATTTTGCCTATCTTAGAGGAATCAACGTAAAATTTTTCCACTTTCTAACACTTTTTCTAATAGCTTTGACGGTAGTTATGAGCATTAGAAGCGTAGGACTTATCCTTATCATAGCTCTATTTAGCATTCCTCCTTTTATAGCGGAGAGATTTACAAACTCGCTAAAAAGTATGATACTTCTTTCGGGAATCCTTTGTCTTATCTTTTGTTTCACAGGACTCTATCTTTCATACATTTTAAACATCTCCGCTACGGCCGCTATCATTTTAGTTTCCGCTGTAGCTTTTAGTATCTCCTTTATAAAGGCTAAAAGATGAAAACGGCGCTTATTCAACATAGATTTCATTTAACCAAAAAAGATACTATCAAAAAGAGCGTAGAGATGATTGCTGAGGCTAAAAGAGAAAACGCCGAACTTATAATCTTGCAAGAGCTTCATCAAGGAGCATACTTTTGCCAAAGTGAAAACGTAAAATCTTTCGACTTAGCTAACGATTTCGAAGAAGACGTAAGATTTTGGCAAAAAGTCTCAAAAGATTATCAAGTTGTTTTGGTTACATCTTTGTTTGAAAAAAGGGCTCCGGGACTTTATCATAACACCGCCGTAATTTTCGATAAAGGAGAGATTGCCGGAAAATATAGAAAGATGCATATCCCCGACGATCCTGGTTTTTATGAAAAATTCTACTTTACGCCGGGGGATATGGGATTTGAACCGATAGATACAAGCGTAGGCCGGCTTGGAGTTTTAGTATGTTGGGATCAGTGGTACCCGGAAGCGGCTAGAATAATGGCTCTAAAAGGAGCCGAAATCTTGATATACCCTACCGCTATAGGATGGTTTGACGAAGACGAAGAGGATGAAAAGCAAAGGCAGCTAGATGCCTGGATAACCGTTCAAAGAGGACACGCCATAGCAAACGGTTTGCCTCTAGTAGCGGTCAATAGAGTGGGATTTGAAAAAGATGAGAGCGGATGTTTAAAGGGTATAAGATTTTGGGGAAACTCTTTTGCGGTTGGTGCTCAGGGAGAGTTTTTAGCTAGAGCCTCAAGTGACCAAGAAGAGGTTATAGTAGTTGAGATCGATAAAAAAAGAAGTGAAGACGTAAGGCGTATCTGGCCTTTTTTAAGAGATAGAAGAGTAAGCGAGTACGGGTGCATTTTAAAAAGATATTGCGATAGATGATAGAAAATATTTTATATCTTTTTACAATCTTTGCTCTTGGGATAATCCTAAAAAAAAGATTTGAAAAAAATATCGATGCCCTTATAGACTTTATAGTCTACGTATCTTTACCGGCTCTTGTATTTTCTCATATTTATAGATTGAGTATCGACTCCTCTATAGTTTTGATTATCCTTTTTGGATGGGCGGTGATTATATTTTCCATCATGCTTTCGGCTACTGTGGGAAAATTTTTGAAACTTCCCAAAAAATCACTGCTTACTTTTATAATGGTTTCTAGTTTTGGAAATACCGCTTTTTTAGGATATCCCTATATCCAGACGCTTATAGGAGATGAAGGGCTTGGATATGCGGTTATTTTTGACAATCTTGCCTCTTTTTTACCGGTAGTAACGTTAGGTACGTTTATAATCTCCTTTGAAAACAAAACTTCAAAATTTGATATAAAAAAAATCCTCGCTTCCCCAGCCTTTTTAGCGCTAATAGCCGCACTTTTAGCCAAATCTGTAAATGTCTCCGAGACGATACTATCGATATGCGACTCCCTAGGCTCAACTATCACACCTTTAGCGCTCTTCGCGGTGGGGGTTAAAATCGACTTTTCAAAGCTAAAGTATATAAAATATCCTATCCTTTTTTCACTCTTCATAAAAATGATACTCGTTCCGCTTTTAGCCATATTTGTCTGGCAGCTCTTTTTTGAGATCGATATCAAAGCGAAAGCCGCCCTTTTAGAGATAGCGATGCCCCCTATGGTCTTAGCTTCTATAATGGTTATGAAAGCAAAGCTTGATAGCGATTTAGCCGTAGCTAGCGTAGGTCTTGGCGTAGTTTTATCTTTCGTTACGGTACCTATGATTTATTGGATATTGAGGTAAATTAAGTCGGAGATAAAAAATGTATGACATTTTCATTGACTGATTATTTACCAAAATTTTCAAACCACCAGCAAAAAGCATAAAGAAGCCCAGGAGTTTTAGGTATCTCTTCATCATACATAAACTTTTTAGCTTCACTAACCTTTAGATAAACAACTTCTATCTCTTCATCATCTACTCCTCCGCCGCTATCAACTCTATCTGACTCTAAAACCTCGGTATAAAAAAGAGTCTGCCTGCTTCCCGCAAACCCGACGGACGTATAAAAAGAGGTTATCTTCTTTATATTTTCTAATCCCGTGTTATAGCCGGTCTCTTCCAAAATCTCCTCTTTAGCGATTTGGGCTAAAGACTTATCTTTATCAACAATACCGGCGCAAAGCTCATATGAAAAAAAGTGTTTATGTTGAATATAAAGAGCCGGTCTAAACTGCTTCACCAGCACAAAAGAGTCTTTCTCTTTATGATAGATTAGGATAGCTACGCTGTCGTTTGCTTTGACCGCTTCCCATCTTTTAACTTTTCCGTTTTGGATATACTCTATCTCCAAAGCTTTTATAAATCGCCCATTCCTTAACGGTTTTGTTTTTAAAATCTCAATATTTTTCATTTTATGTTCCGTTAATCAACCAGCATAATCTTAGCAAGCCCCAAAAAGGCGAAAAAACCCACGACATCGGTTACGGTCGTCAACACCACGCTGCTTCCAACGGCTGGGTCAGCTCCTATCTTTTTTAGAATCAAAGGTATAACCGCTCCGAAAAAACCCGCCGCCAAAAGATTTATAACCATAGCAAGAGCTATTACGACGCCTAGGAGATGATCGTTAAACCAAATCCAGGCGATAGCCCCCATCACCACCGCAAAAATTAGACCGTTAAAAAGCGCTATAAGGGTCTCTTTTATAAGCGCTTCTTTCGCGTTGTCCCAGTCTATCTCTCCTAAAGCCAACTTTCTAACTACAACAGTTAGCGTCTGTGTTCCGGCGTTTCCTCCCATAGAAGCCACTATAGGCATCAAAACGGCTAAGGCGACATATTTTTGAATAGTCTCATCAAAAAGCCCGATCACTACTGAAGCCAAGATAGCCGTCCATAGATTGATAAATAGCCACCAAGCCCTTTTTTTTGTGACTATCTTGATATCATCTTCCTCTTCCGCTTCCTCTTCAACACCCGCTAGGTTGTAGATCTGTTCTGTAGCTTGCTCTTCGATAAGGTCTATGATATCATCTGAAGTTATTCTTCCTAACAGTTTTCCGTTATCGTTTACAACAGCTAAAACAGGCAAATTATAATCTTCAAACTTTTTAATCACATCTTTTATAGGCTCAGTCGCTCTAACCGTTATAGGTTCATACTTTCCCTCTTTCATAATATCTTTAAATCTCTTTTTAAAATCAAATGTTATAAGGTCCCCAAGAGGTATAATAGCTTTTAAATGCCTATCATCATCAACTACGTAAACCTGCTGAATATTTTCAAGTTCCCCCTCTTCTTTAAGTTTTCTAAGCCTCTTTATAGCCTCTTCTATCGTTTCGTCAACTTTAGCCTCAAAAACCTCTAGCTGCATATAGGCGCCGGCTTGAGTCTCATCATAGATGCTTAGTTTTTCTATATCTTTTTTATCTTCTTCACTAAGGTTTTCGTAAACTTTTCTCTCTAAATTCTCATCTACCTCTTCGATATATTTTATAAGGTCGGTGGCGTCATCCGACTCTAACTCCTTGATTGCCACAGTTAATTTTTCGGCCGATAGATGTTTTATGGCGCTCTCTTTCAAAGACTCCGGAAGTTCAAGTAAAACTTCGCCCAAAATTTCAGGCGGAAGTTTTTTTAGATAGTTGTAGAAAGCCTCCTCATCCTCTTTTTTAATCTTTTTAAGATATGAGGCTATTTCAGAGGGTGGAACAGTTTTAACCTTTTTTTCGTTTTTGATTATATTTTTTATGTTTTGTCCTATTTGCGAAAATTTAAACTTATCCATCGCCACCCTCCTTTTTGATGGAACTTTTCTTCTCCATTAAAGAGACCATAAAATCAAACTCTTCATATTTTTTAGGTTTAACACCCGTAGCTATAACATTTTCGATCTCACTTTTATATTTGGACGCAAGTTCCATAAACTTCTTTCTCTTTTTGGATGATAGCTTACTTTTTGTTATCTTTACAATTCTTAGCGGATTTATGGGGCGGTTGTATTTATAAAGACCAAAATGCAGATGCGGTCCCGTGCTAAGTCCCGTATTTCCCACATAACCAATAATTTGTCCCTGTTTTACGTATTTTCCTCTTCTTATACCTCTTCTAAATTTGGAAAGATGCGCATAAAGAGTTTTGTATCCGTCGCTATGCCTTATGATAACTACGTTTCCGTAACCTCCTTTTCTTCCGGCAAAAATCACTCTTCCGCTGCCAGCTGCCATTACAGGCGTTCCTTTTCTAGCCGCAAAATCCACGCCCAAGTGGGCTCTATACTTCTTAAGCACGGGATGATAACGTCTTAGAGTAAATTTTGAACTAATTCTTGCGTTTCTGACGGGTCGTTTTAGCAAAAAGCCCTCAACTTCCCTACCTTTATCGTCGTAGTATCTTCCTTCAAAAAGATATATATAATGTTTTTTGCCGTTTGTCTCCACCATAGCCGCCTCTATCACCGGAGAGCCGAAAATCTTTCCCATCCTTATTTTTTCGTTATAAACTATGGCGATTTTATCCCCTTTTCTAAGAGACCTTCTAAAGTCTATACTATTTTTAAAAGCCGAAACAAACTCGTTGGCTAGCTTTTTATTGCCCGTCTTTTTGACTATGTCTTGATAAGGAGAGTGCTCTATCTCCAATACGAAAGAGTCTCTTACCGTCTGATAAACGACAGGCGTCAACTCCAACGTATATTTGTCTCCTTTTTTTAATATATGTATTTGAAGCTCTTCGTTTATCGGAATAAGCACCTGTTTGATTTGACCATTCTCTTTTAGAGTATAATATCTCACTCCGGCGATAATCTCATCGGCCAACTCCTTCGTCTCTCTATCAAGGTCGTAATATAGTTTTTGAGGAATAGAGTTTTTTTCAAAAAAAGTTAAAAGCGTCTCACCGCTTTTCCATCTACTCTCTTCCAAAACGGCACCAAAGGTAGAAATTAGTATTAAAATTGTCAAAAAGATAAATCTCATCTATAAATTCTCCGAAATATATTAAGCTGCCAATTTTACCAAAATTGCTCTTAAGAAAGTACTACTTAAGTCGCAAATAAAAGCTATTTTAACCCGGATTTTGCAATAGAATTTGTTTCAGTAGTGCTTTTGCTTAAGATTTAGAGGCTTTTTAAAAATTTTGAAGGCTTATCTACAAAGTGATAAGTCAAAAAATTTTTAATTGTCTATAAACTTAATGTAAAGTGCTAATGTGATAAAGTCTATTGCAAAATCCGGGTTTAATCATAACGCTCCATCTTTTTTGATATAATCATCAATAAATTTACTTTAGGAGAGAGCGTGAAAAGATTTTTTATTTTGCTAGTGGCAACGGTTTCGCTTTTTGCCTCGATTGAATCCAATAAAAAAAGCAAAATCCTTAGTATTGACAAAAAAGAAGCAACTATAGAAAAAGTAAACGCGCCTATTGGAAGTTCCGGAGTCGTTATACACCACTTTGATAAAGAACACGCCACCATAGTAGCCGGTGTTGAGCTTATAGAGCCAAATAGAGTAAGATTTACTATGTTTAACGCCCTTAAACAAGAGTCGCTTCCAACACCCAATATTTTACCGAAAATAAACGACGAAGTTATTTTAAACTATCTTTACGATAGAGGCGTAGTTATAGCGCCGAATTTTAAAACCTACGAAGAGATTGTGAAAAAACATCCCGAAATAGAGTGGGTACATCCCGACCTTTTTGCGGCTCAACTATCCCAATATCAAAATCCCGCGCCGACAAAAAAAGATTTTCAAAATTTCTGCAACAAATATGCGCTAGGAATAGTCTATTTCGCAATAGAAAATAACGGTTTTTTCGTAGATTGTCAAAGTTTTAAAAAAGTAGCTAGGGAGACAATAACAAAAAAAGGGGTTGAGATACAACTTCCGTTCTACTCTAGGATAAAAGAGATTGAGACAAGTTGGCTTAATTTCTACGGAAGCGGAGAGATAACCAACTACGACAACTACTATAACAATCTTATGGAGTCAAGATGATAGAGAAGAAGCATATAGAAGATTTGAAAAAACTTATAGGCGAAGAGAACGTAAAAAGCGATAAGGCTCATTTGCTAGCTTACTCTTACGACGCTACCAGGGAACATTTCAAACCCGAATTAGTAGTTTTTCCAAGAGACGAAGAGGATGTTAGCAAAATTTTAAGATATTGCAACGAAAACCTAATTCCTATCGTTCCCAGAGGTGCAGGCAGCGGTTTTACCGGCGGAGCTCTTCCCGCAAAAGGGGGAATTGTTCTAGCGGTAGAAAAGCATATGAATAAAATATTAGAGATAGATATGGAAAATATGGTTGCGCGAGTCCAACCTGGAGTCATAAACAAAGAGCTTCAAAGAGAAGTTGAAAAAGTTGGACTCTTCTATCCGCCTGATCCCGCAAGTCAAGAGTACTCTACTATCGGCGGCAACGTCGCAGAAAACGCGGGAGGTATGAGAGCCGCCAAATATGGGATTACAAAAGATTACGTTATGGCCTTGAGAGCCGTTTTGCCAAACGGAGATATCATTAGAGCCGGTAAAAAGACCATAAAAGACGTAGCGGGATACAACCTTGCCGGAATTTTAGTGGGAAGCGAAGGAACTTTAGCGGTTATAACGGAAATAACCCTAAAACTTCTATCAAAACCTAAACTTACAAAAACCGTTATGGGAGTTTTTCCTACGGTCAACGATGCTATGAACGCCGTTTATAAATCTTTAGCCGGTGGAGCCAATCCCGTAGCTATGGAGTTTTTAGACAACCTTACCATCAGAGCGGTGGAGGAGAAGTTTCACAAAGGCCTACCAATCAACGCAGGAGCGATACTAATAAGCGATATAGACGGCAACGTTGAAGAGGAGATAGATTATCAAATATCTCTTTTGGAGAAATTTTTCAAAGAAAACGGCTGCAGCGAATTTAGAGTCGCCAAAGATGAAAAAGAAGCAGCCGATATATGGTTTGCTAGAAGAAACGCTAGCCAAAGCATCACCATATACGGAAGCAAAAAGATAAACGAAGACGTTACGGTTCCAAGAAGTATGCTGCCAAAATACCTTGAAGAGGTTGAAAAAATATCTAAAAAATATGGAGTCAAAATCCCATGTTTTGGACATACCGGAGATGGAAACGTTCATACAAACGTTATGGTAGATAAAGATGATCCAAAACAGATTGAGATAGGATACAAGGCTATCGAAGAGATTTTTAAGATGACTATAGAGATAGGCGGAACCCTAAGCGGCGAACATGGCATAGGACTTAGCAAAGCACCTTTTATGAAAATGGCTTTTAGCGAAGAAGAGCTCAATCTATTTCGCGCCATCAAAAAAGCTTTCGATCCAAACAACATACTAAATCCGGGCAAAATGGGGTTGTAGGGTGAAGGTAGAAGGGTAAAGGGTGAAGAGATATGGGTAAACGGCCTATTTCCAATCTCCAATTACAAAAGGTATAATTTTGCGAAAAAAAATTATTGATTTATATAAAAATATCTATGATGAAAATATTACTCTTTACGCCTCTTCCTTAAGTTTCCATACGATTTTTTCCATAATTCCTCTTCTTTTAATCTCATTTTCTCTCTTTACAAAGATGCCTAGTTTTGAAAAATATTACGACAAAATCAAAGAGTTTATATTTTCAAATCTTATGCCGACACACCAAGAGACCGTATCAAAATATCTTGAAAGTTTTTTACAAAACAGCGAAAAGCTAGGGATTATAGGTTTTGTATTTGTTATTTTCGCATCGTTAATGTTTTTTCAAAATTTTGAATATATAGTAAACAAGATATTTAAAACAAAGCAAAGAGGCATATGGCAATCTATCACTACATACTGGACATTAGTCACTTTAGGCCCTATAGCTTTGGCGCTCTCTTTTTTTCTCTCAAAGCAGATCCAAGATATTTTAAACAGATTCGAATATACAAGCTGGATTAACTTTTTATCCATTTTTCCATATCTAATCATCTGGGGACTTTTTTTTATAACCTATATTATCTCCGCCAATATAAAAATTTCGCCAAAAGCCGCGCTAATTTCCTCATTTGCGGCTTCTCTTACTTGGTATATTAGTAAATCTTTGTTTGTTTATTATGTAATTTACAGCAAAACCTATCTAACTATCTACGGCTCTTCAAGCGTTATTTTGTTCTTCTTTTTATGGATTTATATCTCATGGGTAATATTTTTATACGGTTTGAAGCTTTGTTATCTGATAAATAAAAAAAGAGATATTGACGAAGATAAAGAGGTAGAAGACCCGCTTTTTATAGATTGATAAAATAGATATTAAGATATAAAAAAGCAAAAACCAAAAGGGCGTTTCAAAGTGAAATTTTGCAAAATCCATTGTAAAAAATTTTAACAGATACTGATCCAAAACGCCTCCGAAATCTAAAATATGCAAAACAATAAAGATCGGATAAAGAGCGGTAAAGATCATACTTATGAGCGGCGAAAAAAACTGCATATAGGAAAAATTTGAAAAAAAATAGTGAACTACCGGAATCATCGCAAAAAATACCCAAAAGTTCATTAAAATAAACATTAGCCATTTATTTAACTCTTTAAAATAGTTCAAAAAAAGATATATGTAAAAAACGCCCGAAACGGAGAGCCAAAAGCCTACGGAAAAAAACAGATTTGGAAAAAGCGCCAAAATCACTAAAACTGCCCACAAAAGAGTCTCAAAAGATAAAATCTCGATATTTCTAAAAAAAAGAAAAAAACCAAATACCATCATCACATAGGCTCTTATAAGAGACGGAACCTCTCCCAAAAAAACAAGATAGCTCAAAGTGACCAACGAAACTACTACCATAGCGTCAAAAACTCTATTTCTATACGGAAAAAATCTTTGGTGTAAAGGTTTATAAAAAAGATAAAAGATAAAAAATATAATCGTAGCAATCAAACCTAAATGAAATCCGCTAATTGCCACTAGATGACTTAAACCCAAAAATGAGAGCTTCTCTCTTAAATCTTTTGAGATAGGCTCTGCTAAAAAAAGGGCATTATAGAGCTCTTTTAATAAAGAGTTTTCGTGCTGTAAAGAGATAACTTTTAAAACTCTATTTTTTATCGAAGTATCAGGAAGTACGCCTTTTATATAACTTACCGTATAAAAACCTTTTAAAAAATCGAAAAAATTTATCTTAAATCTTGTTTTTATGAGCATCACTTCGACTTTTCTACCTCTTAAATCTTTCAAATCCTCTTTTGAAGTGGTATAAAAAGCAAAACTATCTTCGCTTTTTAACTTTAATACATAGTAGTTTTTTTTTCTATACTGGTTTAAAACTTCCGCAACTGTAGTGAAATATTTTGATGAGTCAATTTTTTTATATTTATAGTACTCAAAAGATAGATTTAGCAAAAAGATCAAAAAAAGAGCGATAAAGACGTATAACCTCTCCTTATTACTTTTAAAGAGAGGAACTTTAAAATCATTCAAATCTTGCCTCTATTTTTGGATATTGAAAATTAGTTATTGGTATATTAGTATATTGGTGTATTGGTTTATTTGTAATTTTTCAGTGATTTCAATTAAAAATACACTAATATACCAATACACCAATAACCAATAACCAATAACCGATGTTACTCACCTATATATGGTATCTCTATATTAGACTCTCTCATCTCATACTCTCTAATTGTCTCGGTGGCTTCTTCCGCAAACTTAACATAATCTTTATGGAAAAATAGTTTAACTACGCCTGTTGGTCCGTTTCTCTGTTTTCCGATGATGATTTCAGCCTCTTCAACCTTCTTTTCAGGTATCTGAATATCCATTTTTTCACCCTTTTTGGCAGCTTCTTTCGCTTTTTCTTTCATCTCTTTTATCTTATAAACATCATCCCTATAAATAAAAAGTATCACATCCGCATCCTGCTCAATAGCGCCAGATTCTCTAAGATCACTAAGCATTGGTCTTTTATCAACTCTGCTCTCTAGCGATCTGTTTAGCTGAGAAAGAGCGATTATTGGAAGTTCTAGTTCTCTCGCTAGTAGTTTAAGACTTCTTGAGATTTCACTAATCTCTAAATGTCTCTCTTTATTGGCGCCGCCGCTCATTAACTGCAGATAATCTATAATAGCCAGTCCGATTTCTGGATGAGTCGATTTAAGCTTTCTTAGTTTGGCTCTTAACTGATGTATGTTTATTAGACCTTCATCGTCTATAAAAAGTTTTCTGCTTGCCATATAGTCACTTACCCTACTTATCTCACTCCACTCCTGATCGGTAAGATTTCCTACTCTTAAGCGTTGTAAAGGAATAGCGGCTTTTGCGCTAAGCATTCTAAGAAGAAGCTGCTCTGCTGGCATCTCCAAAGAGAAAATTGCCACGCCTTTGTTGTGATCCAAAACGTTTTGAGCTATGTTTAAGCTAAAAGCCGTTTTTCCCATAGATGGCCTAGCTGCGATAATGATCAAATCTCCCGGGCTAAATCCGGCGGTTTTAAGATTTAGCTCGTGAAAACCTGTATCAAGACCTACCAAAATGGAGTTGCCCCTCTCTTTCATCCTCAAAATGTGAGTAAGAGTATCTTTAACGACTTCGGCAGAATCTTTGAAATCTTTAGCGCTAGTCTCTTGGGTTATCTTGTATAGTTTGGATTGTACGGTATCTATAACATCCGTTACTGGTAAATCCTGCTCGATTGTTATCTTTTTTATCTCAGTTGTTAGATGAATAAGCTCTCTTTTTATAGCTTTCTCTTTTATCTCTTTAACGTAAGCAGCGGTGTTTGATAGGGGGTTTGCGGCTAAAACTTCTAAAAATTCGTTTTCGTCAAACTGATTTTTAAGAGAGAGTTTTTCTTTCAAAAACTCTTCATCTATGGGTTGATCTTCTTTAAAAAGCTCCTCCATAGCCCTAAATAGATTTCTATGAAACGGATGATAAAAATCTTCCGGATTTAAAACAGCGGCTATATCTTCATAAAGTTCCGGATCAAAAATAATAGAACTTAAAACTGCTCGCTCTATATTTAGATTGTATAAATGCGCTTCCAAAATACCCTCTTTAGTTCTTTTGAGTTTTTGATTTATTATATCATTTTTAAAAAGTATAGTTCGTCAAAGGAAATATAAGAGTCATTAAAAATTAGTTCTCTTTTGCCAATTTCTCTACTTCTTGCAAAAATTTATCTACTAATTTATTTTCAGGAAGCTTTGCAACTACTTCGCCTTTCACCATGACAAGACCGCTTCCTTTGCCGTACGCTATGGCTACGTCGGCGTGCTTAGCCTCTCCGATAGCGTTTACCACGCAACCCATAACGGAGATGTTAAGAGGTTTTTTTATATGTTTTGTCTTCTCTTCCACTTCCGCAACAGCTTTTACCAAATCTGCCTCAATCCTACCGCAAGTTGGACAAGAGATGATATTTACTCCCTCATTTGCTACGCCGCTATCTTTAATGATAGCACGTCCAACTTCCACCTCTTTTTCAAGCTCACCTGTAATAGAAACTCTTATGGTATCGCCAATACCGTCCAAAAGCAAAGAGCCTATGCCTATAGCCGATTTTATAGTAGCATGAAATATTGTCCCAGCTTCCGTTACTCCTAAATGAAACGGATAGGGTACCAAAGGTCTTAAAGTTCTATAAGCCTCTACGGTTCTTGGAACGTCGCTCGCTTTTAGACTTACTTTAATATCGGTGAAATCTAAATCTTCTAAAAGTTTTATGTGATAAAGCGCAGATTCCACCATTGCTTTTGCGCCTACCCCGTACTTTTGCTCTATCTCTTTTTCCAAACTCCCGGCATTAACGCCTATTCTTATAGGTATTTTTCTTTCTTTACAAGCTTTTACCACCTCTTTTATACGCTCTTTACTCCCTATATTGCCCGGATTTATCCTTATACAGTCAACAACCTCGGCCGCAATGAGAGCTAATTTGTAATTAAAGTGTATATCGGCAACCAAAGGCAAAGAGATCTCTTTTTTTATCTCTTTTAGAGCTATTGCGTCTTCTTCTTCCGGAACAGCTACTCTTACTATATCGCATCCGGCAAAATGGAGCCTCTTTATCTGCTCTACGGTGGCTTTTACGTCTCTAGTTTTAGAGTATGTCATAGATTGAACGGATATGGGAGCGTCACCGCCAACCGCGACACTCCCTACATATATCTTTTTTGTCGGATATCTTTTATTCATTTTTGAAAAATTCCTCCCGGAGTTTGAAACTATATTATATCTATTTTTGCAGTTTGTCAAATCACAGCAACGGGGTCTATGTCTATTTCACAAAATTGGGTTTTTGAAACATTTATAGCTTTTATAATCGCTTTTGCAAAATCACTTCTTAAAATAATGTTATATCTGTATCTCCCCGCTATCTTCTCTATAGGAGCCTCTCCAAAACCTATTATCTCTATATCTTCAAATCTTTTTAGTTTTTTTAGCATCTCTTGCATGCTCTCTTGCGCCTTTTTTCTATCTTTATGAGAAAAGAGTGCGACAGCTAGTCTCTTAAAGGGAGGATACAACCCTTTTCTAAACTCCATCTCATCCTCTAAAAACTTCTCAAAATCTAGATAACTTTCAAAAAACTCCCGATTTAGAGTCTGCACCAATACTTTTCCCTTCTCTTTTCTTCCGCTTCTTCCGGCTATCTGTAAAAAAAGAGAAACCGCTTTTTCTCTTGCTCTAAAATCGGCCATATTTAAAATATAGTCTATTCCCAACACAACGGATAGCGCAACATCCGGATAATCATGCCCTTTTGAGAGCATTTGAGTGCCTACTAAAATATCTATCTCTTTTTTTGCAAAACTTTTTAGAGTATTTTGAAGTTTTTTATGGGTGGTTATCTCATCTTTGTCAAATTTTTCGATTTTTGCGTCTTTGAAAATCTCTCTAAGCTCTTTTACAATCTCGCTAGTGCCGATTCTATTGGCTTTGAGATTTCGAGAAGAGCAAGATGGACAATGTTTTGGTATCGGTTCGGTAAAGTTACAGTAGTGGCAAACAAGCGCTCTTTTGTCAAAATGCAAACTCATACCCACATCGCAATAGGGACATTTAACCGCTTCGCCGCAATCAGAGCAAATCAGATATTTAAAGTTTGCTCTTGTCGGTAAAAATATAATAGATTGCTTTTTGTTTTTTAACGTCTCTTTTATGTGCTCTATCACCAAAGGCGTCAAAGATGTTAACTCGTTTTCCCAAACAAACTCTTTTTTTCCTTTATAAAAACTACCTTTGAGTCTAAAGCGAGGAAATTTCAAGTATGAGTTCAAAGAGGGCGTAGCGCTTCCTAAAATAACGCTTATTCCCAATTTTTTTCCAAAATAGATAGCCAAATCTTTCGCGTTGTATCTAGGACGATTATTCGCTTTATAGCTATCGTCGTGCTCTTCATCCACCACAATCAAACCCAGATTTTCCATCGGTAAAAAAAGAGCGCTTCTAGGTCCCGCAACTATCTTCACCCTGCCGCTATGGATATCTTCTAAAATAGCCTCTTTTTTCTTTTTGGATATTTTACTGTGCCATATAGCCACACTTGATCCAAAATACTCCCTTAGCCTCTCCTCCATTTGAGGAGTCAAAGATATTTCCGGCATCAAAAATATCGCGCTTTTACCTTTAGCCAATATCTCTTGAAAATATCTCATATAAATTTGCGTCTTCCCGCTTCCCGTATCTCCAAAAAGCAAAGATATCTGATGAGATTTTATAAACTCTAAGGCCTCTTTTTGCTCCGCGGATAATTCAATTGCGGAGTTTGCGATCGGTAGCTGAGAATAGGTTGTTTTATCTTTTTCAAATCCATTTTTTTTAAAAGGAGCAAAAAGTCCAAACGCTTCGCCAATAGAACAAAAATAGTAAGTCGATATAAACTTTGCAATCTCCATATAATTTTTAGACAGATACAAATCGGTTACATTCGCTATCTCTTTGCACTCAAAAGAGGGCTTTTGGGTCTCTTTTATAATATACCCTTTATATAGTCTCTTTTTTATCTCCACCTCGACTAAAGTTCCCTCTTCTAAATAGTTTTGATGCGAATATGTAAGCAACAGAGGTTTTTGGTTTATAGCTACAATATAGTATCTCATCTGTTAATAAGCTCTTTTAATCTTTTTTCTATCTCTTTTTTCTTAACCGGGTCTTTCGTATTTTTTAAAAGCCACTTTAGATCTTCGATAGCTTGAGCGCGTTTGCCTTTTTTGTCTCTTGCGTAGATTAGCATATCCTCTATCCAATCTTTAATAACTATGCGTCCTAGTATCTTTTGGCTATCAGGCAATAGCGCGGCTTTTTTAGCCAAAGAGGCTATATACTCGTCATCTAACTTCTTCTCGTCTTCGTAAGTCAGCAATAAAATAATCTCTAAAAAGTAGAGTTTAAAATCATTTTTGTTAAATATCCTAGCCGTTTTTATAAGATTTGTTGCCAAATCTACTCTTTTTTTGATAGAAGCAAGATAGGTTGCCGCATAATTTACGGCGGGATAAAAAAATGGATCCATTATTATGATAGTTTTAAAGGCCCTATAAACTTCCATCTCGTCAACTTTGAAACTATCTCCTGCGGCAACCTCGCCTACCGTATTTGAAAGAAGCCATAGCCTATCTGCGCTCAATGTATGAGTATAGTTTGTTAAAGCCCTGAAAAAAAGAGGTTTGGCAAATAATATCTCATTTACGACCAAACTCTTTTTAGTCGGCTTTGGAGTTATATATACAAACCCTACAAGTAGCGAAACAACTATAAAAATAGAGACTCTATTCGCCAAAACGAAGCACCCTTATTCGATATTTCATATATGAAACTAAAAAGATCAAAACCGCCAATATAAAAAAATATATAACAGGATACAAAAAAAACTCATCTTTTGCTATTAATGCTCTATTTACTACCTGAGCCTGTTTGTCAAAATATGAAAAATTGGGTATCAAATAGTAAAATAGAGTCGAGAGTTTTTCTAAAAACTGCTCTTTTTTTATATAGTGCGCATAAACGTAAAACTCATCCAAGCCGTTTCCTATAAAAAAAAGAGCAACGCTGTAAATAACGGAGTTCATTAGCGAAACAAAGTTTGAAAAAAGAATGATAAAAAAACTAAGCAAAATAGCCGATAGAGTATATAAAAAGAGCTGCCATAAAACCTGATAAACAAACTCTTTCTCTAAAAGATAGAGTAAGAGGGAGTCGATCATAAAAAATGAGACAAAAATAGTAAAAACCATAAACATAATCGTTAAAAATTGTCCTAAAAGATAGCCTCTTCTGCTAAGTCCGGTTGATAAAGGAAGCACAAAAAGTCCGAGTGTCCTCTCTTTTTGCAAAAAATCAAATGCGTAAAAAAGAGCCGCTACATGCAACAAAAACATCTGAGAAGTTAAAAGAACATCCTCTAAGAGTTTATATTTTCTAGCGATATCTATATCGCTAAGCCCCAACGCTATAATTATCATTATCACCGCCAAAAGGATAAAAAGAGTAGTCGCTTTCTCTTTAAATAGTGACTTAGAAAAAAATTTAACCAAACTAAAAACTTTTTTCATCTAATCTTCTCCGGACGATATCTAAAAAGCAGAGCCTCTAACTCATTTATATCTTTTGGATACCCTTTAAACTCTATCTTTCCCTCTTTTAGTATCCAAATCTCATCCTCTAGCGCCAAAGCTAGTTCTAAAGAGTGCGTAGATATTATGAACGAATGTTCTTTTTTTAGAGTTATTAAAAGTTTTTCTATCTCCGCTCTTCCAAAAGGGTCTAGGCCGCTTGTGGGTTCGTCCAATATCAACGTTTTTGGTTTTCCTAGAAGCGCTATAGCTAAAAGAAGTCTCTGTTTCATTCCCTTTGAATACTTTTTTATAGGAGTGTTTAGTTCAACTTCCAAAGCTACGCTTTTTAAGAGTACATAAGGGTCAAAATCTTTTACGTCCCTTAAAACGGCCATCATCTTAAAATAGTCCATAGCGCTCATATTTAGATCCAAAAGCGCAGCTTCGGGAGCGTAACCTATATCTTTTTTATCTATATTTGGCAAATGATCTTTGAAATGCGGCAAAAAAGGGTGATCCGAGAGTTTTGAGTAAAAACCGAGCAGATAGTTGATAAAAGTGCTTTTCCCCGCCCCGTTGTGACCAAGAAGTATCATAAAGCCCTCTAGATTTTTTTAAGAAATTATAGCAGAAGTTATTTTTTTAGACCTAAAATCCCTTGATGGTTATCATAACGCCAATACATACCTTTTTTAAGTTCGGCATTTTCGTACACTACAAAGTTGGTAGCCGGGCCTGTTAGATATTCGTATCTCTCATCAACTCTAGTAGAGTTCCAATCTTTTATGGTCGGAGGATCGAGCATCAAAGGAGCCAACGTTTTATAATCTCCTATATTCGTACTGCTACCTATGCTAAGATTGTTATCGGTAGAAATGCCTGTCTCTTTAGCGGTAACGGTTACGGGATATCTTTTTGAGGAAAAAATTATCGCACAATCGTATCTATTTCCATCTTTTCCTATGATGGAGACAGTTTTGTTTTGTTCACCTGGATGCAACAAGGCCCATCCGTAAAAAGATAAAATAGCTTGTCTAGCTTCGCCTATAGTCGATTTTTCAACGGCGCTTAACGCGTCATCTTCTATGGATTCAAATCTACTTATAGCAATAGCGGCAAGAACGCCTACTATAACGATTGCGAAGATAAGTTCGATGATAGTAAAAGCTCTTCTTTTCATAGACAAGGGTTAAAGAAGGAGAGTTCTTGTCTCCTTCTTTAAGTGTTAATAAGTACCGTCTTTAAGAGAAAAGGTACCGTTAGAAGCGTTATATAACCAGTACTTATTGGTATTAATCTCCGCGGCGGTATCGGCAATGGTACTAGAAGCTGGACCTACAATTTTAGTATTATTATTGTCAGCTTTTGTTTTATATCTCTCTCTACCGTCCGGCTCAAGCACGATAGCTAAAGCTGCGCCGTCAAGTTTCTCAGCAGTTTGAGTGGCGTTAACTTTAGTGTTATTTGTATAATCGGCGGTAGTAGTACTTAACTGAAACGGATATTTGGTTTTTGATAGTTCAACATCGGTTGTACCTGGAGTAGTACCGTTAAAATCATAGTTTACCGTAACATAACCTTGATCTCCATCCTTGTCAACGACGGTGATATTAAAATCAGCTCCTCTAGCCAGAGCTTTACCTCTTAAAGCTATAACCGCACTTCTTGCCGCGGCTATACCGCTTTTTTCACTTGAAATCAACGCATCGTCTTGCACGCCAGCCAATCTTGGCAAAGCAACTGCCGCTAAAATCCCGATGATCACGATCACGAAGATCAACTCGATCATTGTAAACGCCTTACGCATCGCATCTCCTTTTGATGAAATTTTTCTGGGTCTTCCCAGTAAGTAGATTATCGTATATTTTTTATAAATATTTACTTAAAGTCTTTAAGCCGAATATTATGGTTTTTATAAGGAAAAGATATAAGAAAAGATTATTTTTGAGAATCTAGCTTTTTTAAAAGCTCAAGTAGTTTTTTTTCCATCAAAAAATATTCGTAGTTTTTTTTAAGATAGGCTTCAAGCAAAGCCTTGACGGAGTTGTTTCCATCCATATTGAGATCTCTACTCATAGCCTCTTTAAGCTCATCCGCCAGCATATCTTCAATGTTTATATCGTAAGTTTTGCCAGCTACCGTTAACGATATCTTTTTCATTGTCCAAGAATCTTTTCAACTCTGTCAACAATCTCTTCAAGCTCCATATCTTTTAAACTTATCTCTTCTTGAAGCTTTTGTATCTCCGCGTCCTTAACTTCATTGCTCGCTTTGCAAGTAACTAGCTCTCGTCTCAAGTTTTCATTTTCCTCTTTTAACATCTCAAACTTTTTTAAAAGCTCCTCAATCTTCTGATTAAGTTTTTCTAGTACGTTTATATCGCTCAACTCCCATCCTTTCAAATAATCTGCTAAAATATATTGTTGTCTGTTTAGAACCGTTTCAATTTGGCTATTTGCTATAATTTTATCAACTTTTATCTAATAATATTTTAAAGTAGGAGAAAAATTGGCAAAATTTGAACTAATAAGTAGCTTTAAACCCTCAGGTGATCAGCCAAAAGCCATAGAGAAACTGACTCTTTCCGTGAAATCTGGCAACAGGTATCAAACTCTTTTAGGGGTGACTGGCAGCGGAAAGACATATACTATGGCTAAAATCATTGAAAATCTCCAGATGCCAACCCTTATTATGACTCACAATAAAACTTTAGCCGCCCAACTCTATAGCGAATTTAAAGGTTTTTTCCCAAAAAATCACGTAGAGTATTTTATAAGTTATTACGACTATTATCAACCGGAAGCGTACTTGCCTAGACAAGACCTTTTTATAGAAAAAGATAGCTCTATCAATGATGAGCTAGAACGATTAAGACTCTCGGCAACCGCCTCGCTTTTAGAGTTTGACGACGTTATAGTAGTCGCTAGCGTAAGCGCAAACTACGGACTAGGAAACCCAAATGAATATAGAAAAATGGTTCAAAAACTAGAAATTGGCCAAGAAATTAACCAAAAAGAGCTTTTATATAGACTTGTAGAGATGGGTTATAAAAGAAATGACAACTTTTTTGATAGAGGTGATTTTAGAGTTAGCGGAGACGTTATAGATATATATCCGGCTTATAGTGAAGATGAAGCAATAAGAATAGAGTTTTTCGGCGATGAGATAGAATCGATTTACTATTTTGACACATTAACAAATAAAAAGATAAAAGATATAAAATCTATCACGATCTACGCCGCAAACCAGTTTATCGTTGGGCAAAACCGATTAGTCCAAGCCATAAAATCTATAGAAAAAGAGTTGGAAGAGAGATTGGAGTACTTCAAGAAAGAGAACAAGCTTTTAGAGTACCAAAGACTCAAACAAAGAACGGAGTTTGATCTAGAAATGCTTGAAACTACGGGAACATGCAAAGGGATCGAAAACTACTCAAGACACCTCACCGGTAAAAAACCGGGAGAGACTCCCTACTCTTTGATCGACTACTTTGAAGCGATGGGGAGAGATTACTTAATCATCGTTGACGAGTCTCACGTTAGCCTTCCCCAATTTAGAGGAATGTACGCGGGAGATAGAAGCAGAAAAGAGGTATTGGTAGAGTACGGTTTTAGACTGCCTAGCGCGCTGGATAACCGTCCATTGAAATTTGAGGAGTTTATAAACAAAGCCCCTCACTATCTTTTCGTTTCAGCAACCCCAGGAGAGACGGAACTTGAGCTAAGCAGCGTTGTTGCGGAACAAATCATAAGGCCTACAGGACTTTTAGATCCTATCGTAGAGGTGTTGCCATCACATTATCAAGTAGAGACTCTATATGACGAGATAAAAAAAGAGATTGCAAAACAAAACAGAGTCTTGATAACCACTCTTACTAAGAAGATGGCGGAAGAGCTTACGAAGTATTACGCGGATTTAGGACTTAAAGTAAGATATATGCACTCAGAGATCGACGCCATAGAGAGAAATCAACTTATTAGGGGACTTCGACTTGGCGATTTTGACGTTTTGATAGGGATAAACCTTTTAAGAGAAGGTTTAGATCTTCCGGAAGTGAGTATGGTGGCGGTTTTAGACGCGGATAAAGAGGGTTTTTTAAGAAGCGAAACATCTTTGATTCAGACTATGGGAAGAGCCGCTAGAAATGAAAAGGGAAGAGTCTTGATGTTTGCGGAAAATATCGAAAAAAGAGTCATTATAGACGATATAGCAACTCTTGAGAATATAAAAGACAAAATCACCAAATCTATGTATAACGCTATAAAAACAACCGTAGAAAGACGCTATAAACAAAAAATTTACAACGAAAGAAATGGCATAATACCTAAAACTGTCAAAAGAAAACTGGATGAAAATCTAAAGATGGAGGATATCGACATACTTTATGAAAAGAAAAAGAAAATAGAAAAACTCCAGCCAAAAGAGAAGGAGAAAATCGTAAAAGAGCTAAGACGCCTTATGCATGAAGCGGCAAAAAAACTAGAATTTGAAGAGGCCGCAAGACTTAGAGACGAGATAGAGAAGATAAAAAATTTATAAAAAAAAGCAATTTAATATCTATTTGTTCCGGATTATAGCATCTCTATACAGTTTTTAATCTTTTTTGGCTCAATGCCGCTTTTAAAAATATAGCCTCTTACGTGTTCAGGGATTTTTAAAATCCTGCAAGACTCCTTAAATTTTTTATCCATAACGATTTTTATATATGGAGATACGAATATATAGTCGTCATCGATATCGATTGCTATATTTTTGCCTATAACGCACTTTTTTTGCTTCAAAATCTCTCTTTTCTGCTTTGAGCTTAAAAGATATCCTAAAGACTTTACCGCTTTGTCTATAGCTCTTATGTTTTTTAGATCGTTTTTTTGATTTTTGATGATAAATAGCTCTTTTAAATTGCAAACTTTGAACTCTTCAAGAAAGAGTTGCTTATCTAAGTGAAGATACTCAAAACTTCTTTTTATACCTTCATCAAAAAGTTCCATCAATTTATCACTGAACTCTTTTCTAAAAAAGTTTCTTTTAAACTTAATATCTTTGTTTGTAATATCTTCAAAATATTTTATTTTTTTCTGTTTTAAATACTTTTTAATATCTTTTTTTGCCGTAAAAAGCAGAGGTCTTACAATACAATAATCTTTTTTTTCGTCTATTAGCCCCATTCCTAAAAGCTCTACAAGTCCGGCGCCTTTTGTAAACTGCATCAAAAACCACTCAAGTTGATCGTTTAGATGATGAGCCGTTATGAGATTTTGATAGTTGTACTGCTTTATAACTTGTTCAAAAAAATCGTATCTGATTTTTCTCGCTTTAAGCTCTATTGAAGGAGGGGACAATGGAGCCTCTTTTATAAATATTTTTTTATCATATGTTTTTGCTAGTTCTTTCGCATATTCTACTTCTAGGTGGCTTTGGCTTCTTAGTTTATAGTTTACGATAGCTATATCAAAAGAGATGTTTTTTTCAAGAAGCATAAAAAACAGCGCGCTAGAATCGGTCCCTGCCGAAAAAGCCAAAAGATTTTTCTTATCTTTTAAATACTGGGCTGCTTTTGGATTTAAAGTTGCTTCCAAACGGATGCCTTATGCTTCCTCTATTACTTTTCCAAGCAGTTTGTCGCCTACCAGCTCGGTTATCTCGATCTTATAAATTTTTCCGATTTCTAGATTTTGCGTTTCGCTTTCATTAACTAAAATCTCTCCGTCAACTTCAGGAGCCCACATAATTTTTCTAGCACTTAAAAGAAGTTCGCTCTCTTCGCTTTCTCCCTCTAGTACCGCTTCAATGACTTTACCTAAATCCTTTTTTAAACTTTTTAAAGTTTTTTCTTTTACTATCTCATCCAAAATTTTTAGTCTCACATCTATTATTTCTTGAGGCACTTTGTTTTTCATCTGGTACGCAAAGGTGCCTTCCTCGTCAGAGTACGCAAAAAGATTCACCCTATCAAAATCAAATTTTTCTAAAAAATCGCAAAGCTCTTTAAAATCTTTTTCCGATTCTTGAGGGTGACCCACTATTATGCTAGTTCTTAAAAATGACTCTTCTACGCTCCTCATCTTTTCTAGAAGCTCTATAGTTCTTT
>JALWIX010000097.1 GCA_027082175.1 Campylobacterales bacterium | reverse complement strand
ATTCATTTTGAAGCCGACAAAGAGTTCTATAAGAATTTGACGGTAAAACATATAAAAGTAATTAGAGCAAAAACTAAAGAAGATATCGCAAAATATGAAGATGAGTATAGACTCGTTGATGCCTATGTCCACGAGTATGGAGGAAGCGGAAAGAGAGTTAGACTAGATTGGTTTGAAGGTGTTGATACCTCCAAGATCATCCTTGCCGGCGGTCTTAACCCGCAAAATCTAGATAGTGTAAAAGATAAAGGTTTTTTCGGTGTGGATGTTAGTAGCGGAGTTGAAAAGAGCAAAGGAAAAAAAGATCATCAAAAAGTTTTGCAATTTATAAAAAAGGCTAAAAGTTTTGAATAGACTTGATAAGCTTGCCCAAAAATTGAGAAAAAAGGATATAAAAAAAGAGGAGTTTAACAACATACTTGTTGCGCTCTACGGAATGTTTGAGGACCCAGAACTCATTTTTCAAACTCTTATCGCAAGAGGCTTTCCTATAGATTTAGATAAAGAAAATGTATTTTTAAAGACTGCCAAAACAGATTATAAAGACCAAGAGTACGTTATAGTAGATATAGAAACCAGCGGCAGCAAATCTTTTAACTCCCAAGTTATTGAAATAGGAGCCATTAAATATAAAAAGGGTCAAGTCCTAGATAGATTTGAAAGTTTCGTATACGCGAAAGAGTTGCCTGAATATATATCAAAATTAACTGGGATTACTTTGGAAGACCTTACTTTTGCACCTACTCAGCAAGAGGTTTTAAAAAATTTTAAAGAGTTTTTGGGAGATAGTGTTTTTGTGGCGCATAACGTAAATTTTGATTATAATTTTTTATCGGACAAACTAAATGAGCTTGGATTAGAAAAGCTGGCTAACAGGAAACTTTGTACCATCGATCTAGCAAAAAGGACAATAGAGAGTGAAAAATACGGACTTGGCTATCTAAACGAAACTCTTGGCATAAATTCTCTTATACACCATAGGGCATACGCCGACGCTTTAACCGCTCTAAAAATTTTGGAAATCTCCTTTAAAAATATTCCTAGCAATATAAAGACGACGGAGGATTTGATAGATTTTAGTAAAAAAGGAAAAAAAGTAACCGCTAAAGAGAGTAGAAAAATAGAAGAGGCGAAGAAGGATAGAGGTTTTTAGCCTACTTAAGCCTTCTTTTGTTTTTTAAATCTTTGTTTTGCGAAAAACTAGAGTATCGACAACTTTTGCGCCTATAAGGTCTCCCCAGACGTTTATACTGGTTCTAAACATATCCAAAAATCTATCTACGGCAATGATTAAAGCTATATATTCTACAGGCAATCCCACACTCTCAAGTATCATAGTCATCATAATAAGACCGGCGCCCGGGATACCTGCAGCGCCTATTGAGGCAAAAGTCGCCGTAACAAAAATTGTTACTTGCTGAGCAAAGGTAAGTTCCACTCCGCTAATATTGGCTATAAACATAACAGCTATCGATTCATAAAGGGCTGTTCCGTCCATATTTATAGTTGCTCCGAGAGGAAGAACAAACCCGGCTACTTTTTTATCAACATTGGCGTTTGTTTTCGCTACTTCTATAGAAACGGGCAGCGTAGCTGAACTTGAAGCTGTTGAAAAGGAGACCATCAAAGCCTCTTTGATTTTTGTAAAATATGTAATAGGATCTATTTTGGCAATAAAATACAAAATAGCTCCTAGCGTAACTACAGCGTGTAAAAATAGGGCAAAAAGCACCGTTAAAACATAACTGTATAGATTTATCAAAGGCTCTATCCCGTTTTTGGCTATCGTGTAGGCAATAAGAAAAAATACGCCTATTGGCGTTAAATTTATGATCCATTTTGCCAAAACCATCATAGAGTCGTTTATGGAGTCGAAAAAGTTGTAAAGCGTCTCTTTTTTATCTTTTTGGATATACATAGTTGCTATCGCAAACATAATTGCAAAAAATATAATAGGTAAAATCTGCCCGTTAGCAAACGCGTAAAATATGTTTGAAGGTATAAAAGAGAGTAAAAAATCGTTTATATTTACATCTTTTGGCTGAATATCCGAAGAGATATCTTGCGGAAGCTGCATATTGGAGCCGGGTTCGAAAATATTTACCACTATAAGCCCTAAAATAACCGCTAGCGATGTGGTAGAGAGATAATATATAAAAGATTTTAACCCTATCGATTTTAGATCATCGCTACTTTTCAATCCTAAAATCGCAATGAAAATTGACGCAAAAACAAGGGGAATTATAAGCATTTTTAGAAGCGATATGTAGATGTCGCCGATTACTTTTAAGTTAAGAGCTAAATCTTTAAAAAAGTAACCAAAAATTATACCTAAAACTATAGAAAGGAGTGTTAAGTTTTCTAAATTTAACACTTTTTTTTTCATCCCCGCCCCTTTATATTATTTAAAGAAACAGGGCAATTATATAAATTGTAAAGATTATTGTCAAATATATGGCGCTTGTGCCGAAAATATTTGCTCCTTGGCAGCTTGTACAGTTTTTATATTTCCGGGTCTCATATTTTGCATATAACGCATAAAAAATTACCCAAATAAATTCCACTACAAAAATAGGAGTTTTATATGTTATAACAAATTTTGCAAACTGAAAAAAGAGACTAGCGATCAATAAAACAGCATGTAAAGTCAGCGTATATCTTAAAGCTTTTATTATTTTGTCTTTTACAAAATAACTAGGACAAGTATCGCCGTAAGAGCCGTACTGTTTAAAAAACTCTTTCTGTTTCTTTTTGTCCAATTTGTCAAAAAGATATCCTCCATAAGCCATATCTATCTTTCTTTGCAAAAATATAGCCTCGTCTCCGCTTACCGTTAAGAATCTATCGTTTTTATCAATATCTTGATACATTACTTTTATAGTGTCATATCTTTTAACCGTAATTTCAATACCTGGCAAACTCTCATCACTCTCCGTGGAATCGATAAGTTTTCCGCTTTTTCCAAAAATTGCGGGATTTATCATTGTGATAAATTCTTGGTTTTTATCTTTGAAGACGATTATTCTTTTAGGTATGCCTATTTGAATTGCGCTTAGACCTTTGATGTCGTTTTCTTCAATAGTCTTTTTTAACTCTTCTATAGTCTCTTTTACGGAGATATCGTTAAAATCTCTAACTAAACCTGAAATTTGAAGCAGTGTCTTGTCAGGATAGGTCAAAATTTTTGCCATTAACAATTCCTTGGAAGATTGTATGAAGAAGTAGGGGCTAGTGCCCCTTATTCTTAATTGTGGCTTTTTGCCACAACTCTAAGCATTTTGAGGTTAATGATGATAAATCTTATAAATTGCCATATCTTACAAGTTCTCAAAAACCTTTGAAAAGGCCCCGGTATCATTGTTCCAAAAGTTTTTCCGTCATAAGGCTTTATGCCTTTTTGAATCTCTTTGTATGCCATTTTTTCTCCTTATTTTGGTTGAAAGTTAAAAAATAAAAGCCGAGCGGTAAAGAAAGACGTGCCACTCTACCGCTTATCAAACAAATATATTATTCTGGTATTAATGTCCAGCCCGGTTTAAGTTGCGCTTTCCACATAAACATATAATGCAATATATGTTTGATCCAGTGTCCGGCGAGTCCGATTTCGCCAAAGGTATATTCAGGGTCCCTACCCGTTCCAGGATACTTGTCATAATCAGGCACAACAGGATATACTGTTAGCGCAACCGCAGTTCCGTCAAACAGACCTTTTCCTGTTGAAGCTATACAAGCAGCTCCCATCTCCGCCATAGAAGCATGGTGCATAGGTTTATCGGCTTTGCCTTGAATCATCTCTACTATACTGTGCGCTACAGTTTTTCCGATAATTCCCGAAGGCATTCCGGTTCTAGGAGGCGCCGGAGTTATTGGCGTTCCGTTTACAGATTTTGCAGGTTTGCTTATCGGATGAGGAGGAGCAAATGCAATACCTACCGCGAACATATTCGGATAATCAGGGTTTTGATAATATTTTGGCCAATCGTCGCCTTTCCACTCTTCAAAAGATTTTGGAGTGTAATCGGCATCAACTTTCATAAAACCGTTTGGCATAAATACTTTATCGGTTATATCGTTTCCTTCTTTATCGTACGCTTTAAGACCTACGCCGCTAAAAGGAGGAATGAGCATTGCAAAATCAAACTCTTCTTCTCCTTCTGTGCCGTCTAATAGCTCGTAAGAGAGTTTTCCTTTTTGCACTTCTTTAACGTGAGCTCCCGTAATCCAATCAAGTCCTCTTTCGGCAAATAACGACTCTGCCAAAACTTTACTTGAAACGATATGACCACCCCATTTTATATGTAAACCTGCTACGCCGAAATCTCCTAAGAATTGCTCGTTTGATATCCATTTTATTTCGGCTTTATCTCTAACACCGGCTTTTCTTAACTCATGCTCGATATTGAAAATATACTCAAAGGCCGCACCTTGACAAGTACACATCCCATGACCGGTACCTATAAGGAATTTCTGTTTTTCGCCTTTTTTCATTTTTTCTATCGCGATTTGTAAATGATCGTTCGCTTCGGCCGCATGTTGATATGTACATACCGATAAGCTATTGTGTTCTGGCCCTAGACCAGGCGTAGCCGCAAAATTTAGTTTTGGACCGGTAGCATTGATCAAGTAATCATACTCAACCTCTTCAACTTCACCTTTTTTTGAAGGATCGGTATATTCTATAGTAACGTATGGCTTTTCGCTTTCTTTTTTGCCTTCGGGATGAATAGATACCGCTTTTGCTTGTTTAAAATCTATTCCAGCCTTTTGATATACGGGTGCCAATTCGAAAACAACGTCTTCAGGTGTCATCTGACCTACGCCCACCCATATATTAGAAGGAATCCAGTTCCACTTGCTGTTAGGAGAGATTACAACCACCTCATGACTATCGCCAAGCCAATGTTTTGCAAAAGTTGCAGCAGTATGTCCGGATACACCTGCCCCAAGTACGACTAATCTTGCCATATAAACCCCTTTAAATTTAGATTCGATTTTTATTATAATCCTTTTATCTTTAAAGAAATATTATAAAAACTGAATGATTGATAAGATATTTTGATTGATACCTATAAGAAAAGATTTAAATTATATGAAGATATGCTAATAATGAAAAAATTTGTAATATTGTTCAATCTTAATTAACGTCTTGTTCAATCAATTATATCAAAATTTTAAACAATCTGATCAATGTATTCGTCTTTAAAGCTCACATACCTTTTTGCGGATTTATAAAGCTCTTCTACCTCTTTATCGGTAAGTTCTCTTGCGACTTTTGCGGGAGCGCCAACGATTAAGCTTCTTGGAGGAAATTTTTTATTTTTTGTTATTAGCGCTCCAGCTCCTACTATAGACTCTTTTCCTATAACCGCCCCATCCAAAATAGTAGCATTCATACCTATCAAACATCCATCTTCAATCGTGCATCCATGCAGCATAACTTTATGTCCTACGGTAACGTCGTTTCCTATTATGGTAGGGTATCCGTCGCTCATATCGGGGTTTTTAAAATGCGTTACGTGAATCATACTCATATCTTGAATATTTGTTCTTTCACCTATTTTTATATAGTGAACATCTCCTCTAACAACGCAACCGAACCAGATAGATGAGTCTTCACCAATCTCTACGTTGCCTATTACGGTTGAATTGGGAGCTATCCATACGTTTTTTTCAAGTTTTGGAAACCACTCTTTATATCTTAAAAGCATATTAATCCTTTTTTTAAATAGTTAAAAAAGTTTACATGTGGTGATATAGTTATTTTTAACTCTCTTTCAAAAGTCTTCTTGCGAGTTTTTTTGCTCTGCTAACACTACTTTTTTTATGTGACGCGTAAAGCATATTGGTATACTCTTCCATAACTATTTGGGAGTTTATCGGCGTTTTTCCTATACGTTCAATACTTTTGTACTCTCCGTTTTCTTGAAGTTCTCTCGCTAAAACGTTATCGTTTATTTGAAGATTGAGTATTTCAAAAAGTTTCTCCGATAGCTCTTTTTCAAATATAGGCGTCATTAGTTCTATTCTTCTTTCTAAATTTCTTGGCATCCAGTCGGCGCTTGAGATAAAGATCTGAGGATTGGAATGTTTAAAATAGAATATTCTTGCATGTTCTAAATATTTTCCTACTATCGAGATTACTCTTATATTTTCGCTTACATCCTTTACTTTTGGTCTTAAGCAACATATTCCTCTAACTATAAGGTCTATTTTAACTCCGGCTCTTGACGCTTTATATAGTGCCACTATAACATCAGGATCGACCAAAGAGTTCATTTTAGCTATAATTCTTCCTTCGCTCCCTTTTTTTGTCTCATTGTCTATAAGACTTAAAAGTTTAGGTTTTATTTGCGTAGGAGACATAAATAGAGTATTTAGCTTTCCTTTTTTTGAAAAACCTGTTAAATAGTGAAAAAATCTAGTGGCATCGTCAGTAATATCTTTTTGGGAAGTAAAATAGCTAGTATCGGTATAGATTCTCGCGGTGCTAGGATTATAGTTGCCTGTCGCTAGATGAACATACTGTTTTAATTTATCGCCCTCTTTTTTTATAATTTGAGCTATCTTGGCGTGAACTTTAAATCCCGGTATCCCAAAAATTACGTGAGCTCCGGCATCTTCCAAAGCTTTAGCCCATATAAGATTGTTCTCTTCGTCGAATCTGGCTTTTAGTTCAACTAAAGCGGTAACCTGTTTGCCGCTTTCTGCGGCCTCAATAAGCGCTTTAACAATAGGCGAATCTTTTCCCACTCTATAAAGAGTCATTCTTATAGCCAAAACATCGGGGTCTTTGCTACCATCTTCTATAAACTTAACCACTGGATCAAAACTTTCATAAGGATGAAAGAGCAATATATCTTCATGCTCCATAATATCAAATATAGGCTCTTGATCTAGAGGCGGTAAAGTTTTTGGGGTGTATGGTTCAAAAAGCAGATGAGCGAAATTTTTATTGGAAACAATCTGCCAAAAACTCCCCAGATTTAGAGGAATTTTGAATTTATAGATATCATCTTTAAAAACTTTGATGTGAGAGTTTAAAAATTCAAGAAGGTCTTCATCTACATTTTCGCCTATTTCAAGCCTAACTATCTCTCCTTTTCTTCTTAGCTTCAATCCTTCTTCCAAAAGCTCCATAAAATCGTCCGCCTCTTCCTCTTCAATCTCTATATCTGCGTTTCTAGTTACTCTAAAAGGAGCGCTTGAAATGAGTTTATATCCGGGAAAAAGCGCGTTTATATGCTCTTGAACCAAAGATTCTATGGGAACGTATGTATTATCTATTTGAATAAATCTTGGCAAGACTCTAGGAATCCTAATAAGCGCATATTTGATTTCGTTTTCGTTTTGCATATCCGCTAGTTTAATAACAAGAGCGAAACTAAGATTGTTTAGATGAGGAAAAGGGTGTGTAGCATCCACGGCTATAGGCACTATTACAGGATAAAGTTGCGTAAAAAAGTAGTTATCTATCTCTTTTTTTGTCTTTTCATCCAAATCGTTGTAATTTTTTATAAAAAGCCCTTCGTTTTCAAGTTCTTTTATAATCTCATAGAAAATCTTTTGAACTTCAAGTTTTTCTTTATGAAGATAATCTCTAATAGCCCTAAGTTGAGCAAGTGGCGACATTTTATCCGGACCTGTAACCGATACTCTTGATTTGAAAAGCTGTTTTAGTCCGGCAACCCTTATCATATAAAATTCATCCAAGTTGGTTCCGTATATGGCTAAAAATTTGAGTCTCTCAAGCAGAGGATTTTCTCTTTTTTGCGCCTCTTCCAAAACTCTTGAGTTAAATCTAAGCCAAGATAGTTCTCTGTTTATGAATAATTTCGGATCTTTTAGATTTATCATTTGCTCCCTTTTAAAGCAATTATATAAAATTTTAGCAAACAAAAGATAAAATCCTTATAGTTGAGCTAAATAGTGTAAAAGTTTTAACGCAAAGGGGATAAAATGAGGATAAATGAACTTATAAAAAAACATGTAGAGTTTAAAAAAATCTATTTTAAAAAAAATGAAAATCTTTTTGTAGAGCTTGTAAAAAAAGGTCAAAGTCCAAAAACGCTCTTTATAGGATGTAGCGATTCAAGAGTCATTCCCTCTTTGATAACGGGAAGTAAACCTGGAGATCTCTTTGTTTTGAGAAATGTTGGCAATTTCGTTCCTCCTTTTAAACCAGATTACGACTTTCACGCAACCGCGGCGGCAATCGAATATGCGGTGAGCGTTTTGCAGGTAGAAAACATCATAGTCTGCGGACACTCTCACTGCGGAGCTTGCGAGTCGTTATATAAGGATATACCGGATACTCCCGAGTTGATACATACTAAAAAATGGCTTGAAATAGGTATTCCAGCAAAAAAGGCGGCGCTAGAAGCCGTAGGCGAGGGAAACAGAGATGAACTTCTTAGATTGACCGAAAAAATATCTATACTAGTTCAGATAGAAAATCTTTTGACATATCCTGAAGTTAAAAAAAGAACTGAAGAAGAAAAACTTTTTCTTCATGGATGGTATTATAAGATAGAAAGCGGTGAAATTGAGTATTATGACAGCAAAAAAAAGGATTTTTTTCCTTTGGAATTTGTGGATAATGGAGGTTTTTAATCTTTGAATCATAGTTTATGGGCAACAACATAATTAAACCCTAAAAAATTGCCATATTTCAGTGATTTAGTTGAAATTTTTAATCAAGCTAACGCTTGTAAAGTCTATTAAAAAGCGCAAAATAAGCGCTTTTTTGGCCTTTTGGCAAATATTAAAGCTTAAATTTCAAATCCTTCGTTTTATTTGTAATTTTTTAAAAGTCTCGATTATATCGGAGTATTGCGCTTAACTATATTATCTTTTTGCAACTTAACAATTTAACCGTTTTATCTACATAAAAAGGTAGTTTATGTATCAAAATCTCATTTTGGCATTTTCCGGCTTAGGTCTCTTTTTATACGCAATGCTTTTGATGGAAGAGAGTATGAAAAAGCTTGCGGGAAGAAGTTTTAAAAAAATCATTCAAAATTCTACGAAAACAGTTTTAAAATCCATATTTATAGGTGTATTGACTACCGTCATTTTACAAAGCAGTTCTTTGGTTTCGTTAATTGTATTGTCGCTTGTAGGGGCGGGACTTATAAACCTTAAAAGCGGTATAGGAGTAATTTTTGGCGCAAACATAGGAACTACTGTTACCTCCTGGATAGTGGCGATTTTTGGTTTTAAACTAAATATCGAGAGCTTTGCTTTACCTCTAATAGGCGTCGGTAGCTTTTTACTTCTCTTTTTTAACGAAAATAAAAAAATATCTGCTTCGGCCAAATTAATACTTGCGCTTGGATTACTATTTTTGGGTCTTAGTTACATGAAAGAGAGTATGGAAGCATTTGCAAAAAATGTCGATCTACAAGAGTATGCTTCCTATGGAACTTTAGCAATGGTTGCAGTCGGTTTTATCTTAACTGCGGCTATTCAATCTAGTTCCGCCGCAACCGCTATTTTTTTAACGGCGCTATATTCGGGAATTATAACTTTTGATATGGGAGCCGCTTTAGTCATAGGAGCAAATATAGGAACCACGATGACCGCAATGCTAGGTTCCATTGGAGGAACGCCGGATAAAAAAAGAATCGCCGCCGCACATATGATATTTAATCTGGCTACTGGAGTTTTAGCTTTGATATTGCTTCCCTATTTGAGCAGATTTATATTGGAGAATCTTGCTTTAAAAGATGATCTAACTATGGCGCTAGCTCTATTTCACACTATTTTTAATCTTTTGGGCGTATTGATTTTTTCTCCTTTTATATCTTCTTTAGCCAATTATTTAAATACTCTCTTTACTAAGACAAAAACGCCTATAGCTCATTATATAACCAAAGTTCCGACAGATATACCCGAAATTGCTCTTGAAGCTTTGAAAAATGAATCTTTACATCTGTATAAAAACACTTTGGAATTTTGTCTGTTTATAATAAATATTAGACCAAAAGACGTTATGACAGATAAAATAAAAACAGATAAGATTTTAGAAAAAAATAGCGATATTTTGGATTTAAACTACACTAGACTTTATAATAACCTAAAAAAACTTGAGATTATGATCATATCTTATGCCAATGAGTTAAAGTCAAAGGAGCTCAAAGAGGAAGAGGTAAAAAAGATTGGTGAGATCACGGAAGCGGTAGATAAAATGATGTTTGCTTCCAAAACTTTTAAAGACATAAAAGAGGATATGGATAGATTTGCCTTAAGTATAAACGAATATGAGTATTTTATATATCAACATTTTAGATATAGCGTAGCAAGACTTTTTAAAAATATTATGAGAGTTATAGAAGGTGAAAAGAGCAGAGTAGCAAATATCGTTCGAATATACAATGAGATTTCGAAAGATAATAAAAACGCAATCTTTTATATATCTCAAAGGATAAAAGAGTATGATATTTCACAAGAGAACGCAGCTACTATTCTAAACGTAAATAGAGCGATATATTTTGCTTCTAAAAGTCTTATTGAGAGCGCAAATAGACTATTTTTGCCAATGTTTGATTTTACGGGAGACCGTTCAGAATTCCGTGTCACCAAAGCATTATAGCATAAATTAAATTTTCAAGGCTTTGTCTAACCTGCCTTCAAAAAATATAGCCAACTGCGAAAGTGTAAGATTCCAGTTTTTAATTG
>JALWIX010000096.1 GCA_027082175.1 Campylobacterales bacterium | reverse complement strand
AACCTAAAATTAAGCTATTTTTAATAAAAAAATGAGTATCATCTCACTCACCAAAAAGCTATAAAAGGTTTGGGAAAATGAAATTTACTAAAATTGTTAAGCCTGAAGAGGTTAAGAGAGACTGGATCGTTATAGATGCAGAAGGAAAAACATTCGGTAGAGTTATTACCGAGATAGCTACAAAACTAAGAGGCAAACATAAGCCTTATTATACTCCTCATGTTGATTGCGGCGATTATGTTGTCGTTATCAATGCTTCTAAAGTAAACGTTAGCGGAAGCAAACTGCAAAATAAACAGTATTATAGACATACCGGATATTTCGGCGGCGTAAAAAGCGAAAAGCTCGAGGAGTTATTGAAAAAAAATCCTGAGAAGTTATTTAAACTCGCTACAAGAGGAATGCTTCCTAAAACAAAACTTGGAAGAAAAATGCTTAAAAAACTAAAAGTATATGCTGGAAGCGAACATCCGCATACAGCTCAAGTAAAGGGATCATAATATGGCTAAAGTATATGCAACCGGTAAAAGAAAGACGGCTGTGGCAAAAGTGTGGCTAAGCAGCGGAAGCGGAAAAATAGTAGTAAATGGAATGAGTCTAGACGAGTGGTTGGGCGGTCATGAGGCTATAAAAAAAAGAGTAAAACTACCTTTGGTTTTAACAAAAACTGAAGGAAGCGTAGATATAGTTGCTCAGACGCTTGGCGGCGGATATTCTGCTCAAGCCGACGCGTTAAAACACGGAATCTCTAAAGCGTTGGTAGCTTTTGATGAAAGCTTAAGAGCGGTGCTAAAGCCTCAAGGCTTGCTTACAAGAGATTCAAGAGTCGTAGAGAGAAAGAAATACGGAAAACACAAAGCAAGAAGATCTCCTCAGTTCTCAAAAAGATAATATTTTCGGGCTTTTGCCCGACTTCTTTTCAAAGGTATTTTATATGAATAGATTTTTGTTACTCCTACTTCTATTTTCAGGATATTTAATGGCTGGACTTATAGACCTTACACCTAAAGATGTTGAAAAGCTTCAGCAAGAGGGCGTTGTGGTTATAGATATAAGAACCGAGCCTGAATGGAAACAGACGGGAATTATCAAAGGTAGTAAGTTAATAACTTTTTTTGATATATATGGAAGATACAACGTAGAGAAATTTATGAAAGAATTTTCAAAATATGTTCCTACAAAAGATACGAAGTTTATTCTTGTTTGCAGAACCGGCAGTAGAACGAAAGTGGTGGGCGACTTTTTGTCAAATCAGCTAGGCTACAAAAACGCTATGCATCTTAAAGGCGGTATATACGCATGGTTGAGAGAGCATAAACCTGTTGTTAGTTATTAGTATATTGGTTATTGGTATATTGGTTTAAACTATCCCAATATACTAATACACCAATAAACCAATATACAGGGTTAGTAATGAGATACGCTTTTGCTTTTTTATTGTTTACAATCTCTCTATTTTCCTCAACTCTTCATCTCTCAATTAGCGCTAGTCCAAGCAGAATAAATCCTATTTTAGCTACCGATAGTGCCAGCGGAGAGATTGCCGGATGGATTTTTAATTCTTTAGTGAAATATGATAAAAACGGTAAAATTGTAGGAGAATTGGCAAAAAACTTCGAGTTTTTAGACGATACCACTTTGATTTTTAGATTAAGAGATGATGTATATTGGCATGACGGTAAAAAATTTAGCGCAAAGGATGTGCTTTTTACCTATAAAACCATAACTTCTCCCAAAGTCTTTACCCCGTATGCTAGCGAATTTCGTTTTGTAAAAGATGTTAAGATAGTAGATGATAAAACAGTAAAAGTTATCTATAAAAAGCCCTATTTTAAAGCTTTGGAAACTTGGATGATGGGAATACTGCCAGAGCATATTTTAAGAAATGAAAAAGATATAATGACAAGCAAATTTAACCAAAGACCTATCGGGACGGGACCTTATAAGCTTGAAAACTTTTCCGTATCTAAGGATATAGTTTTAGTTGCAAACGAAAACTATTTTGAACATAAACCTAATATTGATAAAATAGTTTACCATTTTATACCAGACCCATCCACTCAATTTTTAATGTTAAAATCTAAAAAACTAGATGTTGGCTCGCTTTCTCCTTTACAATATGAAAGACAGATAGATAAAGATTTTACTGATTATTATAAAATAATAGAGCAGATATCTCATGGGTACACTTATTTAGGGTTTAATCTTAGAAATAAAAAATTTCAAGATAAAAGAGTAAGAGAGGCTTTGAGTCTGGCAATAGATAGAAAAGAGTTGGCCGATATTTTGTTTTTTTCGCACGCTAGAGTCTGTACGGGACCTTTTATGCCCGGCACTTTTGCTTTTAATGATAAGATAAAACCTCCAAAACCAAATCTTAAGAGAGCTAAAGAGCTTTTAAAAGAGGCAGGATACGATAAAGAGAATCCTTTTGAGTTTGAGATAGCCACCAACTCCAACAATTCAATCAGACTCTATGCCGCTCAGATTATACAGTATCAGCTTGGCAAAATTGGCGTAAAAGTTAAGATTAAGGCAATGGAGTGGCAAGCCTTTTTAAATACTGTTGTTCATCCTAGGAATTTTGAAACAATTTTATTGGGATGGAGCCTTGGACTAACTCCGGATGCCTATCCTCTATGGCACAGTAAATCTGATAGACCCGGCGGTTTCAATCTTGTCGGATATCATAACAAAAAGGTTGACTCTTTGATAGAAAAAGCGGAAATCACGGTAGATAGAAAAAAGCTCTCTAAAATTTACAAAAAGATTTTTGCTTTAATAGCAAACGATCTTCCTTATCTATTTTTGTATATCCCAAACTCTATAACGGCCGTAAATAAAAAGATACGACCGATAGAGCCTTCAATAATAGGAATTTTTCATAATGAGATTGATTGGGTTAAACCATAAATCAATAAATAAAATATAACAAAATCATTATATATATTTATATGTTTTTCATCTTTTCAAATTTAGGGAGAATTTTTGAAAAAGATTACTATATTATTTGATTTAGACGGAACTTTAATTGACTCAACAGAAGCTATTTTGGAAAGTTTTGATTTCGCTTTTAAAAAGTTCGGCTTAAAAACACCCGAAAAAAAGGAGATATTAAAGCTTATAGGTCATCCGCTTGATTTTATGTTTTTGCATCTTGGAATAGAAGAAAATGTCAAAGAGTTTGTTGACGCTTATAAAGAAAACTACAGGTTAATCTCAAAAGAAAAAACCGTACTTTTACCAAATGCTAAAGAGGCAATAAAAGAGGCTAGTAAATTTGCTATTTTGGGCGTGGTTACCACTAAAACCGGACTATATTCAAAAGAGCTTTTGGAGCATTTTGGCGTTATGAAGTTTTTTAAATGCTTAATAGGAAGAGAAGACGTTACTTATCCTAAACCCCATCCGGAGCCTATTTTTAAAGCTTTACATAAACTAAACGCCAATAAAGAACACACTTGGATGATAGGAGATACTTGTTTGGATATGGATTCGGCTCAAAGAGCGGGTATTAAAGGTATCGCGGTACTTACGGGATATGGGGATTTTAAAACTTTACAAAGATGTAGCGAATTTATTAAAAAGGATAGTTTAGAAGCCGTAAATATTATAAAAAAAATAGATAACATACGATTCTAAAAAATTGAGAATTACTTAGTTTTTTATGAGAATTACTTAGTTTTTTATATATAATTATAGAAAGAGGCGCGATAAAACGCGAAATGTTAAAACATAAAACTTAAAAATAGACTTTTTATTTAAACTGCAATTTTTTATACTTATATGCCGGCTGGCCGCATATCTTTTTAAAAAGCTATCTTTAAATCTTAACTTTTTAGAGAATTGTGTTGATATAGTGCGAAAAATTTTTGAACGGAATTTTATCAAAACTTATTCATAAATAATAAAGCCTTATTTAAGAACAAAATGATTACAATTAAGCAACAAACTATAAGTATTTGAGAGGGAGATAAAATGTTAGAGATAAGATGGCATAGCCGTGCGGGACAAGGAGCCGTTACCGGAGCAAAAGGTTTAGCGGACGTTGTTGCTAATACCGGTAAATTTGTGCAGGCATTCGCTTTTTACGGTTCTGCTAAAAGAGGAGCCGCAATGACTGCCTACAACAGAGTTGACGATAAACCTATATTAAATCACGAAAAATTTATGAGACCCGATTATGTGTTGGTAATAGACCCGGGTCTTACTTATACCGCCGATATAACTGCTAACGAAAAAGAGGATACCAAATATATCATCACTACGCATCTTTCAAAAGAGGAGCTTATAAACGCTCAGCCGAAATTAAAAGGCAAAGAGGTATATGTTGTCGATTGTATGCAAATATCTTTAGATACTATAGGAAGGGCTATCCCAAATACTCCAATGTTGGGGGCTTTGATGAAAGTGTCTGGAATGTTTGATTTAGATTATTTTCAAAACGCGATGAAAAAAGTATTGTCAAAATTTCCTCAAAAAATTATCGATGCGAATATGGCTGCAATCGAGAGAGCCTATAACGAAGTTAAGTAAAGGATAAAAGATGGCTAAAGATATTAAAGATTTAGGATGGAACGAATTAATTCCCGGCGCCGCGCTTTTTTCATTTACTGAGCCGGTTGAAGATGTTGCTGAAGTTCCTATGGATGAGAGACCATATGCGCCTACTAACTCTCATGAGTATAGTGTAGGTGATTGGAGGGTTGAAAAACCGGTTTTCAATAGAGACTATTGTATAGATTGCCAGTTTTGTTGGGTATTTTGTCCAGATATGTCGATTTTGAGCAGAGACAAAAAGATGATAGGAGTGATATATGATCACTGTAAGGGATGTGGCATCTGCGTTGAAGTTTGCCCTACAAATCCTAAATCACTCCTAATGTTTCCTGAACACATGGATAACGATGAGGCGCTATCGAAGTGGCCTTCTAAAGAAGAAAAGAAAAAGTAAAAGGAATAGACAATGGCAAAAAAGTATGAGTTAAACGAAGTGGAGGTTTGGGACGGCAATATGGCTGCCGCTCAAGCGCTGAGACAAGCTCAGGTAGATGTTGTGGCGGCGTATCCTATTACTCCATCTACTCCAATAGTTCAAAACTATTCGCAATTTTTGGCGGACGGATATGTTGATGGCGATTTTATTATGGTTGAGAGCGAGCACTCCGCGATGAGCGGCTGTGTTGCGGCCAGCGCTGCGGGAGCAAGAGCGGCAACTGCTACAAGCTCTCAAGGTTTTGCCTTGATGGTTGAAGTTTTATATCAGGCAAGCGGTATGAGACTACCTATAGTTTTAACAGTAGTAAATAGAGCTCTTGCCGCGCCTTTAAATGTTAACGGCGATCATTCAGATATGTATCTTGGGCGCGATGCCGGATGGATAAACCTTTGTTCATACAATCCTCAAGAAGCTTATGATCTTACTTTGATGGCTTTTAAAATCGGGGAAGATTTAGATGTAAGGCTTCCGGTAATGGTTCACCAAGATGGCTTTTTGTGTTCTCATACCGCCCAAAATGTAAGGCCTTTACAAGATGAGGTTGCTACGGAGTTTGTTGGAGAGTATAAACCTGTAAACAGTATGTTAGACGTTTCAAACCCCGTAACACATGGAGTACAGACTGAAGAAGATTGGCATTTTGAGCATAAAGCGAGACAACATAACGATTTAATGAACTCTAAAAAAGTTATTAAGAGAGTTTTTGAAGAGTTTAAAGATTTGACGGGACGCGAATATGATTTTGTGTACAAATATAAAATGGATGATGCCGATATAGCGATATTTGCTCTTGGAACTACGGTAGAGAGCGCTCAAGTGGCAGCTGATAAGATGAGAGAAGAAGGTATTAAAGCCGGAGTAGTAAGTCTTAGGGTTTTAAGACCATTCCCGTTTGAAGAGGTTCAAGATGCTTTTTCAAACATAAAAGCCGTCGCCGTTATGGATAGAAGTGCGCCGGGAGGAACGTTTGGAGCGCTCTTTAATGAAATAAGCGCGGCTATGCTTGCTGCCGGAAAGAGTCCGATTATATTAAATTATATATATGGGCTTGGAGGTAGAGACACTACTATTGAACATTTAGTTGATATTTATAGACAGCTTGACGAGTGCGCGAAAGCTGGTGAAAGAAAATATCCGCTTCAACAATTTATAGGCCTAAGAGGACCTAAACTAAGCTTTTATTGAGTGATGGACCAGAGATGAAAATAGTTGCTATTAGCGCTGTCCTCACAATTTTTGAAGGAGAAAAAAGATGACTAAAAAGATAAAAAATTTAAAAGAGTTTTCTCTATCCAACGATAGATATGAGGGCGCAAACTTAATGTGTCCCGGATGTTCTCATAACATCATAGTTAGAGAAGTGTTAAACGCTACAAACGATCCTGTTATAGTAGCGACGGCTACCGGATGTTTGGAGGTTTGTACGGCTGTTTATCCAAAAACTTCATGGGATGTTAGCTGGATACATATCGGGTTTGAGAATGCTGCCGTTGCTATAGCTACGGCTCAGGCTGCTTATGAGGTATTAAAAAGGAAAGGAAGGCTTCCGGAAGCGACTAAAAAAATGATAGAAGAGGGACGAGAGCCGAAATTTGTCGCTTTTGCAGGTGATGGCGGCACTTATGATATTGGTTTTCAATCTTTGAGCGGCGCATTTGAAAGAGGTCACAACTTTATGTATGTATGCCTTGACAACGAGGTTTATGCAAATACCGGAGGACAAAGAAGCTCTTCGACTCCTATAGGGGCAAGCACTACCACTAGTCCTGCCGGAACGGTAAGTTACGGCGAAAAAATGATGAAAAAGTCTATGGTAGAGATTATGTCTGATCATGGCGCCCCGTATGTGGCTCAAGTAAGCCCTTCTAAATGGAAAGATTTGGTTAAAAAAGTTCAAAAAGGTTTTGAAGTTAACGGGCCTGTTTATATCAACGCTCAAAGCGCCTGTACAACGGAGTGGAAACATGCTCCTGAAGATACCATAGAGGTAAGTGATCTTGGAGTGGAAAGTTGCGTATGGCCGCTATATGAGATCATTAACGAAAGAGATGAGCACGGCATAATATACAATACAAAACTAAATATCACATATAGACCTAAAAACAAAATTCCTGTAGAAGAGTATCTTGCGGCGCAGCCTAGATTTAAGCATCTTTTCAAACCGGAAAACAGACATATTATAGAGTTATGGCAAAAAGCTGTTGACGCTAAATGGGAGCATCTTCAAAGAAGAGAAGAGGCTGGAGTGTAAAGGCAAAATCGCTTAGGCGATTTGCCTTTTTAGTCTCATACCCACATCCACTCACCCCTCATCTTATCCTAAAATTATGTTAAAATATTTAAAATTTAGATCAATAAGGATTATTATGCCGCTATTGGAGAGTTTTACGGTAGATCATACAAAGATGATTGCGCCTGCGGTTAGAGTTGCAAAAGATATGAAAACACCGAAAGGCGACGATATAAGAGTATTTGATCTTAGATTTTGCAGACCTAACAAAGAGATTATAAGTGAAAAAGGGATACATACTCTAGAGCATCTTTTCGCCGGATTTATGAGAGAACATTTAAACAGCGATGAGGTAGAGATTATTGATATCTCTCCTATGGGTTGCAGAACGGGTTTTTATATGAGCGTTATCGGTAAACCAAGCGAGTTAGACGTTGCTACAGCTTGGGAAAAAAGTATGAGAGATATTTTATCTTTGAAAGATATAAAAGATATTCCGGAACTCAATATTTATCAGTGTGGAAGCTGCTATATGCATTCGCTTAACGAAGCTCAAAAAGTTGCTAAGTATGTGGTGGATAATGGAATATCCATTATGAATAACGAAGAGTTGGCGTTGGATATAGAAAGTATAGATAAACATAGGTGTGACGTTAAACCACAAGAGATTATCGTAATTGGTCAAAATTGAGAGGCGTAAAGGGGAGGATATGGTAGTTGTGATACCTGTAGATTCAAATGACATAGAAGAGGGAAAAATAACATCGATATCTGACGCAAACTATTTCGCTTTTTTAAAATTGGCAGATGGAGCTAAAGTTAAAAATAGCGAATTTAAAAAAAGTTTTTCTAACGAAATATTTGATTATATAGTTGTTAATGATAAAAATGAAGATTTAGAAGAGGTTTTTGAGCTTGGCGCAAGAGCGCTTTTGGCTAGAAAAAATATGTATATAGAAGATATTTTAGAAGCGATAATGTTTGCGGAATTAGATGAGTTGGCATAAAAAGAGAAGGGGAGAAATGGCAAAATATATATTATGGCATAATCCTAGATGCTCAAAAAGTAGAGAGGGGTTAAAATTTTTGGATGGAATGGATGTGGAAGTTAGAAAATATATAGATAAACCGCCTTCTTGCGAAGAGTTAAAAGATGTGCTTAAAAAACTTGGTATGAAGCCTAGTGAGCTTGTAAGAAAAAAAGAGAAGCTTTTTAAAGAAATGGGATTAGAAAATGTGGATGAAGAGACAGTTTTAAAGGCTATGTGTCAACATCCAAAACTGATAGAAAGACCTATTTTGATAAAAGGCGAAAAAGCAGTCTTGGGAAGACCTGTGGAGAGATTTAAAGAATTGGTAGATGAAATTAGTTAAAACGAAAGATGAAACTTATACTCTTTACAGCGAAGAGTTTGATGAGTGCTACCATAATATAAAAGATGGAGCGCTCAGTGAATCATTAAAAAAACATATAGAGCCCGCTTTTTTATATGCCGCAAAAAAAGATGAGCTTACTATTTTAGATGTCTGTTTTGGATTAGGTTATAATACTCTAACAACGCTTTATTATTTGAAAAAAAACAACATCGATAAGAAAATATGCATAATTTCTCCAGAATTTGATAAAAATCTAATTAAAAATTTAAAAAGTTTTGATTATCCAAAAGAGTTTGATCCGCTAAAAAATGTGATCAATTCTTTATCAAAAAATTTTTTTTACGAAGATGAGAAGGTTAAAATAGAGATAAAAATAGGCGATGCAAGAGAAGTAATAAAAAAGATAGATAAAAAGATAGATATACTCTATCAAGACCCTTTTAGTCCAAAAAAAAATCCTCTTTTATGGACTGTAGAGTATTTTAAAGATATATCGCGTATAATGAATGACGAAGGCATAATAACGACATATTCGATTGCCGCTTCGGTAAGATTTGCGCTTTATGAGAGCGGCTTTAGAGTTTTTGAAAGAGAAATAGAGGGCGTAAAGAAACAAACAGTTGCTTCAAGAAAAGAGTTGCCTCTAAAAGAGATCGACATCGAGGCAAAAAAGAGAAGGAGCAGCTCTAAATCTCTTAGAGACCGCGATTTTATGAATAATAAGTAGAGGATTGTTGTATTGCTTATTAAAGAGTTTTTGCAACTTGCTTGTGAATTTTCATAGGCGGCAATCAAAATAGATAGTGCGAAAATGAGCAAAGATGTTAGCGTAACAACTTTATAACTAATTGCTGAAAACTTTTTATGAAGATAAGAGAAGTAAAAGTTTAGATATCAAGCAAAAGGATTAAAATGGATGAGAGATTTAAAAGAACGCTTTTAAATATAGCAAAGATAGCTATAAAAGAAGAGTTTTTAGGTCATAAAGAGCTAAACGATGAGGTAAAAAAAAGAGTTTTGGATATGTTTCCTGAACTTTCAAAACCCGGTGCCGTTTTTGTAACTATAAACGAGAGAGGAGCTTTGAGAGGTTGCATAGGTTCTATAATAGCACATAGAGCACTTCTAGAAGATGTTATCGAGAATGCAAAATCAGCTGCTTTTTTTGATCCTAGATTTCCACCTTTAACTCCCGAAGAGTTTGATAAGATTACTTTAGAGATATCTATCTTGAGCAAACCGAAACCTCTTGCTTATACGGATATAGAAGATTTAAGAGGCAAAATAGTGCCGGGGCGAGATGGCGTTATCTTAAAATACAACAATCATCAAGCCACGTTTTTGCCTCAGGTTTGGGAAGAACTGCCTGATTTTGATCAGTTTTTCGCACATCTTTGTATGAAAGCCGGACTTCGTCCAAACTGTTTAGAACTGCATCCCGAGATTTTGGTATATCATGTTGAAAAGTTCAGTGAAGAGGATTTTAGATAGCGGTTTTTAGTGAAAAGAGTCAAAAAACCTTGTTTATATAAGTGTGTGTTTTGGATTAAAATTTCTCCAGTACTGTATACTTGGGTCCTTTGGAGGTAAGTTCGCTTTTTATTAAAAAGAGTTCTAATTGCATATAACCAAGTTTTCGGTTTTTAAACTTTTCAATTTTCGTTAAAAACATATTTATATTTTTTATTTTTTTTATTCTAGATAGAGTTATATGGGGAATAAATTTTTTATCTGTTTTTATATTGAGTTTTTGACAAATATCTTTATAAAGAGATTCTATCTCGTTGTTTTTTGTTTTTGCATAAAGAATTTTAGGCGGTCTTCCAAAATATCCAAGAGATATGATCTCAACGCTTATTTTCTTATAATGAATATTTTTTAGTTTAAAGATAATATCTTTGGGATTTTCTATCTCTCCTAAAAATTGGTACGTTAGATGGATATTTTCTTCCTCAACCCATTTGGCTTCGATAACATCTTTAAACTCTCTTTTTATAGAGTCAAGATTATCAATCTTTGCAAAAGTTCCCAAAAAAAGCCTCATTAATCTCCTTTCCTTTACTCAAAAGAGAGCTTGAATTTTGTCTATATCATTCCAATCGAGTTTTTTCTCTTTTGTAAAGATATAATATAAATATCTCGCAAACATATCTGTTTCGACATTGACTCTTCGACCTATTTTATAACTGCCAAAGAGTGTCTCCTTCATTGTTAACGGAATTATAGTAAGCCTGAAACTGTTTTCAAAAACTTCGTTTACGGTTAAGCTAACTCCGTCGATTGCGATACTTCCTTTAGGTATAACAAACTTAATATACTCTTTTGGAATATTTATATAAAAGTCAAAAGAGTTGACGTTTTTAATTATCTTAGTTATAGTTCCCACGGTGTCGATATGTCCTTGTATTATATGTCCTTCTACTCTATCGCATAGTCTCATAGCTGGTTCTATATGGACTTTTCCTTTATAATTTTCCAAAGCTACAATTTTTCGCGTTTCGTCGCTTAACTCCACTTCAAATCCGTTTTCATAAATTTTTGTGACGCTAAGACATGCTCCGTTTACTGCAATAGAGTCGCCAAGAGCCGGTTTATGTTTGGCTTTAAGTTTTAAAAACCTTTTATCAAAGTTCTCTATTGTTGCTATCTCTCTTATAAGCCCCGTAAACAAACTTTATCCTTGATTTTATAAATTGTATATAGTGATTGGATATAATTATAACTAAAATTGGCAAAGCGAACGAATAGAGACTCGCTATATCAATAAAATAGATTTAAGAGGATTAAATGAAATACGATATTATTGTTATCGGAGGAGGACACGCTGGGATAGAAGCGGCACTTGCAAGCGCTAGAATGGGTATGAAAACTCTACTTGTAACTATCTTGGCGGAGCAGATTGGCGCTGTTAGCTGCAATCCGGCTATAGGTGGACTCGCTAAGGGACATCTTGTAAAAGAGATAGATGCTCTTGGCGGTGAAATGGGAATCTGTACCGATAAAACCGGGATTCAGTTTAGGATACTCAACGCTTCCAAAGGACCTGCCGTTAGAGGAAGCAGAGCGCAGATAGATATGGACAGGTATAAAATGTTTATGAGAGCAGTCGTTCTTAATACTCCAAATCTTGAAGTAGTTCAAGAGATGGCAGAGGAGATACTTACCAAAGGGGGAAAAGTTACGGGGATTTTAACAAATTTAAATAACATATACCATGCAAAAAAAGTGATAGTTACTACGGGAACTTTCTTAAGAGGCCTTATCCATATAGGAGAGATTAGGCAAGAAGCTGGGCGTGCCGGAGAGTTTTCTTCTAAAAAACTCAGCGAGTCTTTAAAGAGTTTTGGATTAAATATGGGGAGACTAAAAACCGGAACTTGTGCGAGAATTGACGCGAAAAGTATCGATTTTTCAAAGATGGAAATACAGCTTGGCGATGAAAACCCGATACCTTTTAGTTTTAGAACAGACAAAAAAAGTTTTACACCTAAACAGCTTCCTTGTTATATAACATATACAAACGAAAGAACACACGAAATCATAGAGTCTAATTTTAGTCGAGCTCCTTTATTTACGGGGCAGATTGAGGGTATTGGCCCTAGGTATTGTCCTAGTATAGAAGATAAAATATACAGATTTAGAGACAAAGAGCGCCATCATATATTTGTAGAACCGCAGACTCTAGAGGCTACCGAGTACTATATAAACGGTATGAGCACCTCTTTACCTCCAGATGTGCAAAGAGATATGATAAGAAGCGTTAAAGGATTGGAAAACGCCGAGATTGTAAGGTACGGATATGCTATAGAGTATGATTTTGTAGATCCAACTGAACTTAAACATACTCTTGAGACAAAAAAGGTTGAAGGGCTTTATTGCGCGGGACAGATCAACGGAACCACAGGTTATGAAGAGGCGGCCGCTCAAGGATTGATGGCAGGAATAAACGCGGTTTTGGCTATTAAAGAAGAGGAACCTTTCATTTTAAGAAGGGATGAAGCGTATATCGGGGTTTTGATAGACGATTTAGTTACAAAAGGGACAAAAGAGCCGTATAGAATGTTTACAAGTAGAGCGGAGTATAGACTGCTTTTAAGAGAAGATAACGCGGATCTAAGACTTATGTCTTATGGTCATAGATTTGGTCTTATTGATGAAGACACCTACTTTAAAACGGTAAAAAAAAGAGAGCAGATAGATAAAGGTTTAGAGTATTTAAAAAATACTTACGTAACTCCTACAAAAGAGACTTTAGCGTTTTTAGAGAGCCTGGGAGAAGAGAAAATCACCGATAAAACCTCTTTAAAAAATATCGTTGCTAGAAGTAGTTTTAATATAGAAAAACTTGAAAAATTGGCTCCAATAACAAAGGATTTTACTCTAGAAGCTAAAGAGCAGATATTGATAGAGGCCAAGTATTATCAATATATTCAAAAACAGAAAAGTCAGATTAGTAAAATGAAAGAGCTTCTGAGCGTGAAGATCCCGGAAGATTTGGATATTGAGTCAATTTCAGGTCTTTCCAATGAAGTTAAAGAGAAACTGATAAAACACAAACCGCCAACGCTTTTTGCCGCTAGTGAGATTAGCGGAATTACTCCGGCGGCTATAGAGATATTACATGTTTATATAAAAATGAGAGAGAAAAAGAGCAAATAGATTTGAAATAAGAAAGAAGGGGAGGATATGAGACTGTTTTTTTACGCAAAAACCGGCCATAGAGTCGGTCTTGATAGATTAAGACGGGTTGTGGCTTTAATGAGAGAGTTTGAAAAATACGATCCGCTTTTGATGGTGCAGGATTTTAGAGCGGCAAGTTTTGCCAAGAGCGAGTTAGGCGTAAAAAGAAGCGTGGGGATTGACGATGTAAGAAATATGGCCAATATATGCGAAAGAGGCGATGCTATAATTTTTGATAGTGACGAATATAACGATATTATGCATAAAGAGATGATCGATTTTTTTGGATATTTTGTAAGAATAAGCGACAGAATAGACGATAAAGCAAAAAAAGGTGAAATATTAATTTCGCCTTATCTAAAGGGCGAAGATATTATAAATGAGATTTTGATAGATAAGAGATATTTTGGAAATTTCGAAAAAGATATAGATAAAACTCTCTTTTACGGCGATGACGATTATGATAAAGATTTAGTTAAAATATCCGAGATTTTTAAAGATCGCGACATTAATTTACTGGAAGGTTTTTATTTTTTTATAAATTACCAGAATGAACTAAAAGGTTTTTTTAAAGATATTATTGAGATTGAAGAGTATGAAAATGTTGTTAAAAAAACTAAACTATTTATAACCTCTTCTCCTCAAAGCGCGCTTGAAGCTCTAGCGACTGGGGCTAAGGTGATATATGTTCAACGAGAGGATAAAGACTCTTACCATATGCCATTGTTTGAAAAATTGGGCGTAAAATTGTTAAGTGGATTCAACAAAGATTTGCTAAATAAGGCTATCAACGATAAATTTGAGTGTAAAAAAGAGCTACTTAATGAGAAAAGTGTGACAAATACGGCAACTTTCATTAAAAATAAGCTCAATTTAATATAGATAATGTACACTTTATCTATATTTTTTTAGTTTTTATTAGAAGAAAAATATTTCATAATGAAAGCGGATCCGCGACTTATGGAATATAAACTTTGGTTAGAGATAGATTTTATCAAAGGCTTATAACAAAAGCTTTTTTTAAAATTAGGCTAAATTTATGATTTTTTAATTTGTATTCATATAAAATTAATCCGACACTTATCACTAAAAAGAAAGGAAGTCATATGGCAGATCAAAAAAGACGCGATTTTTTGGGTATGGTCTTTGGCGGTTTTGCAGCTGCCGGCGGCGTGGCGGCACTGTATGCCATGAAAAGAACATGGGATCCTTTGCCAAGCGTTATGGCAGCAGGTTTTACTACCGTTGACCTTTCACCGATGAAGCCCGGTGAATTTAGGACAGTTACTTGGAGGGGTAAACCTATATTTATTCTCAAAAAAGATAACACTAAGTTAAAAAAGTGTGATGACGCAGATGTAAAAGTAGGCGAGGGAGACTATCTGGTAAGGATAGGACTTTGTACCCATTTAGGGTGTATTCCAGCTTGGGAAGGGGATAAACAGATATTTAAGTGTGCTTGCCATGGCGGCGAGTTTGATGCCTGCGGTACTAATACCTTTGGACCTCCTCCTAGACCTTTAGATATTCCTCCTTTTAAGATTGAGGGAACTAAGTTGGTTTTGGGCGAAGAGGGACCAGAATATAAAAAGTTAGTCGGTAAAGCGTAAGGAGCGGGATATGGCACATTTCGAAAAAGCAAATAGTGTTTATGAGTGGCTCGATCAAAGGCTTGCTGTCAGTAAATTGACGAAAGTTTTGATGACAGAGTATTGGATTCCAAAAAACATAAATTTTCTATGGGCGATGGGTGTCGTCTTAATGACGATGTTTACAATACTTTTGATATCTGGAATTTTTTTGCTTATGTATTATAAGCCAGATACTAAACTAGCGTTTGACAGCGTTAACTACACAATTATGCAAGAGGTTTGGTTTGGGTGGCTTTGGAGGCATATGCACGGTGTGGCCGCTTCCGTTGTCTTTTTGGTTATATATATTCATATGTTTACGGGAATCTATTACGGCTCGTATAAAAGAGGCCGCGAAATGATTTGGATAAGCGGTATGCTCCTTTTTGTTACATTCTCGGCTGAAGCTTTCAGTGGATATATGTTGCCTTGGGGGCAGATGAGTTACTGGGCTGCGCAAGTTATTACTAACCTATTTGGAGGGATTCCTTTTATAGGTGACGAGCTTGTTATATGGATTAGGGGTAACTTTTATGTTGCCGATGCAACGTTAACTAGATTTTTTATGCTTCACGTACTTCTTTTGCCTTTGGTTATAATGGGTATTATAGGCTTACACTTCTACTCTTTAAGAATTCCTCACGTTAACAACCAAGAGGGTGAAGAGATCGATTTTGACGCTGAAGCGGAAAAGTATAAAGCAGGTAGAAAAGCGGAATCAAAAGTTATACCTTTTTGGCCGGTTTTCTTAAGCAAAGACCTTTTTGTTTTAGGCGTATTTATGATTTTCTACTTTTATCTGGTGTTTTATCATTACAATTTCGCGATGGATCCTATCAACTTCGATCCAGCAAATCCTATGAAAACGCCGCCTCATATATATCCTGAGTGGTATTTCTTGTGGAGTTATGAAGTGCTTAGAGGATTCTTCTTCGATGTCGGACCACTTTCGGCAATGGATATAGGTTTAGCGGCATTCGGTATCGCTAACGTTATCTTCTTTTTAATGCCTTGGCTAGATAAGTCGCCTGTTGTCGCGCCAGCTCATAAAAGAGGTGCGTTTAAGATATGGTTTTGGGTATTAGTTGTAGATATGATAGTGTTAACTATCTGGGGTAAATTACCTCCGACTGGAGCGAATGCCTGGATAGGATTTTTTGCATCTGTAACCTTTTTGATATTGTTACTAGTTGCGCTTCCTATGATTACTAAGAAAGAGGCGCAAAGAGCAGGAGGTGCGGCATGAGAGAACTTAAGATTTTGGCAGTTGTAGTATTTTTTACGTTGGTGACTTATTGGGGGGTAGAGCCGTTTGCTCACTCTCAAATGCATGCCCACCATGAACCTGCTACGTTTAAATATGAAGATTTGCAGCCATTAGCAAAACAAGGTAATCCTCAAAAGGGAGCAGAAGTATTTATGAATGCTGGCTGTACGGGATGTCACTCTGTTAAGTCACAAAATATACCTGCTCCTATGGACCCTGTAACTGCGAGCGCTAGTTATGGGGTGAACCCGCCTGATCTTAGTGACGCCGGCGCTCTTTATGATGAGAAATTTTTAGCAGCGGTAATAAAAAACCCGGCTCATGCGATGAAGCTAGAGCATAAATTTAACGAGAATAGACCTTTTCCAATGCCTAACTTTTATGGTGTAGGCGGAGATATTGAGCAAGAGGTTGCCGATATCGTAGCATATTTAAAATCTATCGCTCCAAAAAAAGTTGAGCCAAAGGAAGCATTCGTTAATGCTTGTGGTAGATGTCACGATATGAAATATGACAACTGGTATGTGATAGGCGAAAAACCTAAAATGGATACCGAGCTTGAAAAAGCAGAGTTTAATAAAAAGCATGCTGAGTATCAAGCAAATCTAAAAAAATATTTGGGAACAAATCCTCCTGATTTATCTATGTACATAAGATCAAGAGGACATGAATATATAAGAGATTTTATTGAGGACCCTCAAAAAATTCTTCACGGAACAGCTATGCCTAGAGTTGGATTGACTGAGGAGTCAACGCATCAAGTTATTACTTACATGGAAAATGTAGGCGATAGAAAGAAAGATAAAAGAAACTCTTTAGGGCCTTTAGTGATCCTTTACTTCGTAATCTTTGCTCTGCTTGCTTATGCTTGGAAAAAGCAGATGTGGAGAGATTTGCATTAATTATAACGAGAGGCTTTTGCCTCTTGTTTAAATTAATAAACTACTATCACTCTCACTCTTCATTTTTTAGGTAAAATCTAGTATCATAAAAGTTGTTTTTATATTTTTCATTAAAGTGGCTATTTTGTTCAATTTAATAAATAAAGAGGTATTATGTTAATAGACGGGCATGGCAGAAGAGTTAATTATTTAAGGATTTCCGTAACCGAAAGATGTAATTTTAGATGTCAATACTGTATGCCGGAAAAGCCTTTTTCATGGGTTCCAAAAGAGAATCTACTAAGCTTTGAGGATCTTTTTAAGTTTGTTAGAGTCGCTATCGACGAAGGGATAGAGAAGATAAGGATAACCGGAGGAGAGCCTACTTTAAGAACGGATTTGGATAAATTTATAAAAATGATTTATGATTATAAAAACGATATCGATCTGGCTATGACAACAAACGGTTATCTTCTCAAGGATAGCGCTAAGAAACTCAAAGAAGCCGGACTTAAAAGGATTAATATTTCTTTAGATAGTTTAAAACCTGAAGTTGCGGCAAAGATTGCAGGAAAAGATGTTTTAAAAAACGTATTGGAAGGAATTGAAGAAGCCATTAACGTTGGATTAAAGATTAAAATAAATATGGTCCCTTTAAAAAACGTAAATGATAAAGAGATTGTAGATATTTTGGAGTTTGGAAAAAAAAGAGGCATAAGAGTCAGATTTATAGAGTATATGGAAAATGTACATGCACATAGCTCTTTAAAAGGAATGCATGGAAGAGAGATTTTAGAAAAAATCAAACAGAAGTATGAAATACAGAAAGTGGGACGAATAGGAAGTTCGCCCGCTTTTTTATATCAACTGAAAAATGACGGATACAAGTTTGGACTTATAGACCCTCATAAACACGACTTTTGTGAATCATGCAACAGAATCAGGCTCACCGCCGAAGGCTATTTGATACCTTGTTTATATTTTGACGAGGCTATGAGCATAAAGGAGGCCGTAGAAAAAGGCGATATCGAAAAAGCTGTGGAGATTTTAAAAACCGTATTGGCCAATAAGCCGAAAGAGAACAGATGGAGCGAAGAGACAACGGAAGCATCAAGCAGAGCTTTTTATGAAACGGGCGGATGATAGAATAAAGGAAATTAATGGTTTATCTTGTTGAGCATTTTTACTCAATCCAAGGCGAAGGTAAATTTGTGGGTACTCCAAGCGTTTTTTTTAGATTTGGAGGGTGCAATCTAAAATGCCAAGCTTATGGAGAATATTTTGAAAAAGGTAAAATCGTTTATGGATGTGATACTATAAGAGCCGTAAATAAGGAGCTTTTTCAAAATGAGTGGAAAAAAATAGAGAATGAAAAATTTTTGATAGAGATATTGGACGACTATATCGAAAATCTAGATTTTAAGCCTCACGTAGTTATTACCGGCGGAGAGCCTATGATCTATGCGACAGACTCTACTTTTTATAGATTTATTCAATATTTAGTTGATAGTGATTTTATCGTCACTATTGAAACTAACACAACTATAAAAGTAGATTTTGAAAAGTTTTCCGCCTATAAAGATGTTGTATTTGCGATGGCGGTTAAACTTAGCAATAGCGGCGAGCCTTACGATAAAAGAGTCAATAAAGAGGTTATAAAAGAGTATATAAACAACACCTCTTACTCATTTTTTAAATTTACTTTAGATAGAGGTATTGTTGAAAGAAGAGCGTTTGAGGAGATAGTGGATATAGTAGAACCTTACCCTGAAGTAGAGATTTTTTGTATGCCGCTTGGCGATAAGCAAGATATTATCAAAAAGCATGATAAAGCTGTTGCAGAGTTTTGTTTAATTTATGGATTTATCTATAGCGATAGACTTCACGTAAGACTTTGGAACAGAGAAAAAAAAAGATAGTTTGGTAATTAAGGAGAGGTTGAAGTTGCTTATTAGAAAACTTTTTAAATTTGAGAATGCGCATATAGTTAGAAACTGTACTTCTAAAAGATGTAGCCGTAGTATTCACGGCCACTCTTATAAAGTTGAACTCTTTTTTAAATCCGACTCACTTGATAGAGGCGAGATGGTTTACGATTTTGGTCTAACCAAATTGACCATAAAAGAGCTTATCGATTCTTTCGATCACGCAATAACCCTCTGGAGCGGTGATGATCCAGAATATATTAAAGATATGAAAAAATGGAGCCTAAGATGGGTGGAGATACCGGTAAATCCAAGTGCTGAGCAGTTTAGCAGGCTATTTTTTCTTATTGTTGACAAAGTTTTAAATCAGACTATAATGGTAAATGAAGAGAGCAATGTGACCATCGATAGCGTTATTGTCCATGAAACTGATACAGGATATGCAAGATGTGAGCGTGCGGATGCTTATAGCGAAAAGATGGGCTTTATAGATTTGAGTGAAGTTAAATTTTCTTGCGGAGTTGTAGAAGAGTGGAGCGATCCGATGATGTGGGATAGGCTTCTTAAAGGCGAAAAGATTGAAAATCCAAAAATTGTTTAAGGAGAGATTATGAGAAATATTTTATGGCTTTTTGCTATTGTGACGGCTTTTTTGATATCCGGTTGTTCTCAAAAACCTGAGGAGAAAAATAGTCCATCAAAAGCGCAAATCAAAGAGCAAACAGAGGCGGCGACAAACAGTTACGAAAATGAAATAATTCAAGAAAGCAAGAGCAATGAGAGCAATGACGAAAAAGCCGACAAAAGCGGCGTCCAACAGAATAGCGCAGAGAGCAAAACAGACATAGACGGCGCTAAATTATACGCCAAATGCGCCGGATGTCACGGCAAAAAAGGCGAAAATAAAGCGCTAGGAAAATCTTTGCCTATAGGCGGAATGTCTAAAGAAGAGTTATTGAAAACATTAAAAGAGTACAAAGAAGGAAAACTTAACAAATATGGGATGGGCGCTCTAATGAGTTCTCAAGTCAAAAATATTAACGATGAGGAGATTGAAGCTCTATCCCAATATATCTCAAAATTAAAATAATCGTTTTTAGTTAAATTCTCCCGCTTTAGGCGGGAGAATCTTATAATTCATCTATAAAACCTTTAAATATCTTACTAACTAGCTCAATCCTGTTTATAAAACTTTTTTTACTCGTCCTTTCATGGATAGTGTGATCTCCGTCGCCGTACGGACCAAAACCATCAAGAGTGACAACTCCGACGCTTGCGGCAATATTTGCATCGCTACCGCCGCCTCGCTTTTCGGTAAGAATTTTCTGTTTACTCCATTTTTCAATTTTTTTGATAAATAAAAGCTGCGCTTCGCTCTCTTCCATGACATCCCGTTGTAAGCCTCCGCTCAAAATCGCTCTGCTTCCTAATACGTACGAGCTATTTACGATTTCCGTAATTTCAGCTAAGACTCGATCTCTTTCACTTTGCGTGGTGAACCTAGCCTCTAAAATGAGTCTAGCTTGCGGACTGATGGTATTGGCTCCGATACCGCCTTCAATTTTTCCCACGTTAACAGTTGTTCCTTTGCTAAGATTGGTTAAATGGCTAAAAGATATAAGCTTATGCGCAGCCTCTAAATTTGCGTCAATTCCATCGCTATAGCAGTTTCCAGCGTGCGCGGCTTTGCCTTCGATATCTACGTAAAATGTGCCAATACCTTTTCTAGCCACTACTATTTCGTCATTTTTGCCTGCAGCTTCAAAAACTAAACAATATTCGTAATTTTTGGCAATCTCTTTTGTAAACTCTCTTGAGTCATCGCTTCCTATCTCTTCGTCGCTTACTAAAAAAATATCTATATTGAAAATCTTTTCTTGAGCTCTTAGAGCCTCTACCATTACCAAGTTTCCGCCTTTCATGTCGCAAACTCCAGGTCCGTAAATCCACTCTTCGTCCTCTTTAAATCCCTCAAATGTTCCAGGCGGAAAGACGGTGTCTAAGTGGCCTAAAAGCAGTATGTTGGGGCCTTCTTTTTTTTGGCTTGTAAAATAGAGGTGATTGCCAAAATCTTTTCTCTCAAAAACTTCTGTTTTGTATCCTAAAGCTTCAAACTTTTTGCGCATAATAGAACCGTTTTCATCAACGCCCGCTTTGTTTTTGGTATAGGAGTTGATGTTGATAAGTTCGGCAAGTTCGCTGAAATCATACATTTTTAAAGCCTTTTTATCAATTTTTTAGTATTATAGACTAAATCCTCTTAAAGGACTAATATGGCACATATAGGCATTTGGATGTATCAAAACGGCGGTGGGGATTTGATTGAAAAGAAGCTTGTCGCAAAACTTCAAGAGCGAGGTCATATCGTCTCAACCGGGTTAAATCTTCGTAAAGCGATTTCAGAAAACGGAAAAATTTTACTCAATGGGCTTAATTTATATGAACTTGATTGTTTTTTTAGTTATAACGCCGGCGAACAGACGAAATATCAAGTCTATCTTTATGAAGCGTTAGACAAACATGTGCCTTGCATAAATAGTTTTAAAGCTTTCAATATAAGCGAAGATAAGTTTAAGACAAACGATCTTTTACGAAAGGCTGGTATAAGAACGGCCGAATATTTCTTATGTCATAGAGAAGATGTGGAAACTATACGCAATAAGGTATTGGAGTGGGGAAAAGCTGTTTTTAAGACTGTCGATGGATGGGGCGGTATAGGTATGGCTCTTGTGGATAGCAAAGATAAGCTTGATATGATTTTGCCCTTTTTAAATCAAACGGACCTAAGATTTTTTTATATAGAAAAGTTTATCGATTATGACGGAAGCGATTTTAGGGTAGATTTGGTTAATGGAGAGTTTATCGCATGTTATGGTAGAAAAGCAAAAGAGGGAGATTGGCGAACGAATGTAACAAGCGGGGGCAGAGTAGTTTTAAGAGAGTGTGAAGATGAAGTGATAGAACTGGCTAAAAAAGCGGCGCGCGCGATTGATATAGAGATCGCCGGTGTAGATATCATCTACGATAGAGAGCATAATGAGTACGTAGTGCTAGAAGTTAACGGAATTCCTGCTTTTGCCACGCCGGAACAAGAAAAAATGGGACTAGATTTTAACGATAAAAAGATTGAAAAGATTGTAGAGTTGATGGATAAAAAAATAAAGGATAACAGATGAAAAAACTACCAAAAATCGGGCTTTTATATCTGGATTATGTTTTGAGATTTTTTGACAGAAGCAATTTCAAAGGTTGGCCGGATAAAATCGAAACGGTTATCTATCATTGGAAGGGCGATGAGAAACGTTTTATAAAAGAGGTTAAAAAGAAAAAAATCGATGTTTTGATAGGAAATATTCCGGCAACCGCCTATGAGACTTTTAGAAAGATTGCGAGAGAACTTCCAAACGTAAAATTTATTCCCTCGCTTGATAGTCAATTTGCCAATAAATCAAAAGAGAATGTTACGAGATTTTGTTGGAAATATAATATCCCCGTTCCAAAAACTTATATATTTTACGATAAAGATGAGGGGATGGGCTTTTTGGAAAAAACAACTTATCCTAAAATCATAAAAAGAAGCTATGGCCCAAGCAATTATGGAGGCTATTTTGTACATAAAGTAGATAGTTATGAGGAGGCTAAAAAGCTTTTAGAAACAAAAAAGTATTGTCCAATCTATATACAAGATTTTGTGCCGATGAGCTCCGATATAAGGGTGATGCTGATTGGTCATAAACCGGTTTGCGCTTTTTGGAGAAGGCCGCCGGAAGGGCACTGGCTCACCAATACCTCTCAAGGAGGAAGCATAGATTATCTAAACGTACCCAAAGGGGTGTTGGATCTAGCCGTTAAAGTTAGCAAAGCGGCCAATGCGGAATATTGGGCATGCGATATAGCCGTAGGTAAAGAGGATGGAAAATATCGTATATTAGAGTGCGCCACAGCATTTGCCGCTTTTCCTTATATAAGAGATTGGATTGGGCAGTATCTGATGTGGAAATTAAGTGACGGAAGATTTCCTAAGCCCAATATACCCGTCTATAACTGGGAGGAGCTAGGCAAAATCGATAGCTCCCTTCTACGTACGATGCGCTATATCACCTTTGGACGCTATACTCCTAGTTTTGACGGAGAGTACTTTTTAAATAGGCAAAAGATGGATGAGAGTGGAGCAGTCCATAAGATTTGGGAACTTGACGAAGAGTATCCGATGTTAAATACCGAAGAGAGAAACTATGAAGAGTGGCCAAGCGAAAAGTGGGATTTTACTAAAAAGTGTAAAAATTTTTGGGGAAAGAGTGAGAAAAAAGAGAAGAAAATATCAAACGAAGAGCATAGTTTTGAAGAGCCAAGCGACGAACAGCCTGTAGTTTTAAGCGAAGAGGAGATTAATGAGTTTTTACATAATACACTGGCAAAAAGGCAAAAAAAGTGTTAGAGCAGATTGACGCGTTTAATATAGCTTATGAGCTAGATAATAATCCCGATGCTTTACTAGAAATTAAGGGGATTAAAGATAAAACGCTAAAAAAATTGCTTGAAGCTTGGCAAGAATTTAAAAAGGAGAGATTTGAAACATCAATATAAGTCTTACGAAGAGACGATTTCATTTTTTAAACAGAAAGTAAAAGAGTATCCGCATCTAATTAAACTACAGGTTATTGGCAAAACGTGGGAGAATCGAGATATCATTTTGGCTACCGTTTCGCTTGACGTGGAATATGCCGATTTAAAGCCGGCTTTGCTATATACGGGTACGATTCACGCTAGAGAGTGGATAGGTAATGAGCTGGCAATCGCTTTTGTGGATTATCTGCTAAAAAACCATAAAAACGATCCAAGAGTCATAAGCGCGTTATCGAAAAATACGCTCTATATAGTGCCCGTGTTAAATCCTGACGGTTTTGAATATTCACGAATACATTACTCCTTTTGGCGAAAAAATAGACGAAAAAACTCTGATGGAAGTTTTGGAGTAGACTTAAATCGAAACTTTAGCGTAGGATGGGTAAAGTCTAAAGACCCATCTTCCAATATTTATGGAGGACCGGAGCCTTTTAGCGAGCCTGAAACCAAAGCAATAAAAGAGTTTGTGGATACTCATCCAAATATTACGATAGCTTTAGATTATCACTCGCAAGGCAACGTCTTTTTTCCTGCGCACAAATTTAACCATGAAGCCGAAATCGAAGGTACCGATTTAAACGTTCTTTGCGCCAATATGAACTATGAGATTGAAAAGGTAACAGGCAGACGATACGGGATTCATAGGGGAAAGCCTCCGGCTAGGCTTATTCATGGAAGCGCAAGAGAGTATTACTACTCAAAAGGCATTTTGGCGGCCGTTGTTGAGGTCGGCACAAGAAATATTCCGGATTATTTGCAAAATATGAGCGAATCGATCGATGAAAATATCCCGGCTCTTTTATATGCTTTAAACGAAGCGCATAGTTACGGAGTAAATAAACCGGCTAGAGTGGAAAACTTTATGATAGAGGAGTATGAAAGCAATTGCGTCAAGCTCAAATGGGAATATGATAAAGAGGAGTATCCAAACGTCTATTTTGAGATTTATAGGAATGAAAAGCATAAAGAGTCTTGCCGCGAGCCTAGTCTTATCGCTACCACAAGCGACCTTGAATTTGTCGATAAAGATAGAGCTAGCGGAAAATTGTATTTTTACTATATTCGTCCCGTAGATAGGCTTACAAAGCAAAAAGGGCCATTTGCTCCGCAATTAAAAGTTATGACAAAACTAGAGCGAGACGAGTTTTTTAGAAGCATTTTTCCATATCCGCAAGATATTGGCTACGTTGCGCAAAAATCGAAAAAAAATCCCGAGCACTTTGGTAAAAATTCGCTATTTGTAGGAGTAAACAAAACTCTTGGCATAAGCTATGCCGTAATGCGCTTTCGTCTTGACTCTATTCCCCAAAACGCAATTATTAAAGAGGCAAAAATAAGTCTTTACCCCTTGAATCGAGTTAATGTGAAGATTGAAAAATATGGAGAGTGGGGGATAAGTATCATTGAAGATGTTGAAGATATAACCGATTTTAATCAGATACATAACGCAAAAGTGATTCAAACCCTAGGACAAACGATTCCATCACAAAAATTGACTCAAGGTATCTGGAAGACTTGGGAATTGAACGCTTTTGAGCGAAAGCTTTTAGAAGAATCTTTAAAGAAAAAAGAGGTGCTTTTTCGAATGCAAGGGCCGACAAAACTTCCTCTTGGCTCGGATAGTCAGATGATGATGTTTGATCTTGGATATGGCCCTTTTGGAGGAGGGATTCACTACCGACCCCATCTATATATTAAATATACCGTTCCGCCTGCTGAAGTGGAGATAGAGCCTTTGAAGTTAGCAACCGTAAAAAAAGATGAAACTGTTCTTGATACGCTCTCTTGCGGATATGATAAAAAGGGCAATATTGTTTACGGTTATATGGAGTTTGATCTCTCTTTTTTGCCTGATGCTAATGAGTGTGTTATAACTGAGAGTTATATTAAAATCCAAAACAAAAATATTAAAAAAAGTTCTCAGGATATAAGATATTTGATCGAATTTGTAGATTTAGAAAAGTTAGATTATCTTCATATACAAAACAGAAAATCTCTTGGTTTTATCGATTATGAAGTTAGTGAAGAGCAGCTTGTTAAAGAGAATACCAACTACTTCTTATTTGATAGCGCTAGCAAAATCGAATTAGAAAACTTTCATACAAAAAATAGACCCGTTGGCTTTATTATCCACCCGACACCGGCAAGCGAAGCTAAAGATCATCTAATTAATTGGTTTGATAAAAATAGTCCAAATGTGGTAAAGCTTGTGATTAAGTATATCAAAAAGCGAAAAATGCCCGTAAGTCCGGTTACAAACTTAAAAGCCACCATCGAAAAAGGTATGGTAAAACTGACTTGGCAAAATCCAAAAGATAAAGACTTTGTAGGAGCTTATGTGGTTCGAAACCGTTTTCATCCGCCTAAAAACCCACAGGACGGCGTAAAGCTTTATGCCGGTCGAGATAACTACACCTACGATAACTTTGGCAACACAAAAATCGCCAAATATTACGCAGTCTTCACATACGACAATGTTCCAAACTATTCCGAGCCGGTAGTTTTATATTATGAACCGTAAAATTTTGGCTTTTTTTATAAAAGAGAGACTCTTTTCTCTCTCTTTGACGCTTTTTGCTTTAACCTCTTTTATCGCTAATCGCTATCCTCATATGAGTCGAGATGAGTTCGAGGTACTTTATATTTTAGCGATGTTTTTGATTGTGGTTAAAGCTTTGCAAAAAGCTAATATTTTGCAAGCTATAGCAATATGGTTTGAAGAACGCTCAAGCCTTATTTTACTTTTAGTTGCAACCTTTTTGCTTTCGATGTTTGTAACAAATGACGTAGCGTTGTTTGTAATGATACCGATAACTTTAGCGCTACAAGTGGATAAAAAAGATCTCTTGATTATCCTAGAAGCAATCTCGGCTAACGCAGCTTCTTTGTTACCAACTAGCAATCCTCAAAATCTCTATATCTACTGGCATTATAATCTTGATTTTATAGAGTTTGTTTTTACAATTGCTCCATTTGTAATTGGAAGTTTTTTATTTGTGCTTTTTATTGGTAAGACTGCTTTTATCAAGATAAAACCTCGAAAGATAAGAGTGGAAATCAAAAAAAGATATTTTCCCTATCTTTTCTTCTTCTTGTTTATAATTTTAGCGATTTTTAAGATAGTTTCTCTTTATCTTCTCTCAATAATTTTCTTCTATACGCTATTTACCGATACTTCACTTTTAAAAATAGACTATATGCTCTTAATTATTTTTTATCTTTTCTTTGGAATTGCGGATAATCTTTCTATTTTGCTTTATCAAAACCTGTTTGATTCTCATATCGCTTTTTTTACCGCACTCCTTCTTAGTCAAATAATGAGTAACGTTCCAACCGCCGTACTGCTATCAAACTTTACAAACGACTGGCAGTCGCTACTATGGGGTGTTAGTGTCGGAGGTTTTGGAGTGCTTTGGGGCTCACTAGCTAGCATCATTGCATATCGTCTCTATATAGCAAAATATAACAATGCTTATAAATTTTTGGTAAAGTTTTTATTTTTAAATTTTTTGGCTCTTTTGTTCGGCATAGGACTTTTTTATATAAATCAAATATTATAATCTTGGATTTTGCAATAACTTTATCATATTAGTACTTAATACCAGATTTTTGGCAATTAAAAATTTTTTACTTATTACAGTGTATAATGAGCTCAAAATTTTAAAAGCCTCTCAATCTCGGGTAAAAGCGTAGAGCTATAAATTTTCATTGTAAAATCTGGGTTTAGAAAATTTACACCAACAAAATAAACTCTTCTAGAGGCATAGGTTTGTAAAAGTAAAATCCCTGTACTTTTATGAAACTCTTTTCTTTGACAAGTTCCAACTGCTCTTTGTTTTCAATACCTTCAATAATAACTTCAAGTTCAAGAAGTTCTACCATATTGATTATCGATTGAAAAAGTTTATAATATTTTTGGGATTTTTCGATATCTCTAACGAATGTTCTGTCTATTTTTAAAGTATCGATAGTAAAATCTCTTATAAACGATAAAGATGAGTAACCTGTCCCAAAGTTGTCTAAAGATATTTTAAATCCTAGCTCCGAGATAGTTTGCAATATTTTATTGGCTTTTTGTAAATCTTTTGCGAAGTCATTTTCTCTTATTTCAAAATAGATTCTAGAAGAATCTATAGAGACCTCTTTTTTTAAACTTTTTAAAAAATCGATAATATTTTGGTTATTTAATACTTTAGAGGTTAAATTAAATGAGATAAAAATATCTTTATCTATTTTTTTAAAAACGGATAAAACCTTTTTTATCTGCCAATTTGTAACGTCAAATATCAAATCCATCTCTTCTAAAGTATCTATAAAATATGCTGGAGTTAAGATTTCATTCCTATTTTTATATCTTAAAAGCACCTCAACACCTACGATTTTTTTATCTTGCATATTTACAATTGGCTGCAGATAGTTTAAAAATCTATTGTTTTTAAAAGCTTCTATAAGTTCTTGTTTGAGTACGGTCTGTTTAGAGACGTAATCTTTCATTTTTTGATCAAATATGACACATCTGTTCTTACCGCTCTCTTTCGCTTTATACATCGCTATATCCGCATTGGCTATAATATCGTCTATAGAGATGTCTTCAAATCCGTTATATACGTATATTCCTATGCTCCCTGATATGTTGACTTTTATATTTGGTGAAAGATTTATTGTTTTGTTTAAATTTTGAAGAATTTTATCCGTTATTTTATCTATAACTCTTTTGTCGTTTAGACCCGGAAGTATGATCGTAAACTCATCTCCCCCTAATCGCGATACGGTATCGGTTTTTTCTCTAACGCAAGATAGTAGAATACGCGAAACCCTTTGAAGAAGAATATCTCCAATATTATGTCCGTATGTATCGTTAATCTCTTTAAATCCGTCTAAATCTATAAAAAGTAGCGTAAAAGGTTTGTTTAACAGTTTGGAACTTTTTAGAGTTAAAGCGAGTTGTTCTTTAAACAAGTATCGATTTGGAAGATGGGTGAGCGGATCGTATTTTGCTAGTTTATCTAGATGTTTGGTTCTCTCTTTAACTTTTTCTTCAAGAAGTTTTTTTTCATTTTCAAGTTCATTTAATGCTTTTAAAACGTTTTTATACTGTTTTATGGAGTATTTTGCGTGTATTTGAGCCGCTTTTTGCAATACCTTTATTTCGTTTATGAGCATTTTTTTAGAAAGTTTCATACTCTTTTAATACCCTCTAATATCTCGTAGCAATATCTATCCAACATTTTTTCTTCCCATTTGGGATTATTTGACAAATAGATCCAAATATTTTTCTTCTTATCGCTCTGAAGAGTTTTTAAAAGATAATAAAAAGCGTTTTTGTGGTTATACTCTTTTATAAAATCTGTTGAGAGTTCTTGCAGAAAAAATAATCTTTTTTCAAATCCCACACCATGATCCACTACCAAAACAGGTTCGTCGGTCTCAAAATGCAAAGCCAAGTTTAATCCGCCTAAACCGCCTTCAATAACATCTATATCTTTAGGGGCATTTTGTTTTAATTTTTCATAGATTTTGATGCCGAAATTGTCCGGATATATAAATCTGTTTCCTATACAGATAATTTTTTTCATCATCAAAAACCTATTTTGTAAGTTAGTTTTTTATTTTCAATCGAGTGTACAGTACAAACAAGGCAAGGATCAAAACTTCGTATAACGTGTCCAATCTCTACGGGATTGTCTTGAACTTTTATCTCTAATCCTAAAAGCGCTTTTTCCCAAGGACCATAGTTTCCGTTTATATCTTTTGGAGAGCCGTTCCAAGTAGTAGGGGAAATGATCTGATAAGAGTCTATTTTATCATCTTTTATCTTTATCCAGTGTCCAAGCGCTCCTCGTGCTGCCGCGGTTAATCCGTAACCTATAGCGTTCTTATTTGGATGAGGTTTTATATAGACTTCTTCTTGAATATTTCTTAACGCTTCTTGCGTTAAATCTATGATATATTTTATAAATTTTGCCGGTCTAAAAACTCTAGCTAACTGCCTTACGTATACGCTGTCACCAAATTTTTCGACAAGATCGAAAAATAGAGGGTCTTTTGACATTAAAAACTCCGCTAAAGGTCCTGTTTGCGCAACTTTTGAGTCGTATCTAACGGCTTTTACCCACGTATAAGCATCTTTTTTCTCTATGTCGACTTCTGTTTTTCCATCGAACGGATGTAAAGAGGCGTCGCTTTTAAATCTAGCGTAAGTCGAGTCTTCGCTAATTTTTTCCTGATTAAACTGATATATGTTTTTTCCGTCGCTATAACCGGCGGGTATAAAGCTAGTATTTGGATTGAGAGGGTTATCAACTACTCCATAGCTAATATATCCGTATCCAGTTTTTCCTATATTGAAAAGATTTGTCTTTTTGGCAATATTGGTAAAAATAGCCTGTTGAGAAGAGGGATATCTGGAAATATTTTTTTCTAACGAATTATATGAGTCAATCTTTTCTAGCTCCTCTAAACTTTGACAATATATCTCATTTTCCAAAAACTCTTTTGTTTTAATTGCTAAGTTAAGTATCTCCAAAAGTTCGGGAGTATAAATCTTTGAAGCTATACCTCCTGGAACAATATGCGAAGTGTGAGGCCACTGCCCTCCAAGTATGGCGATGATTTTTAGTATCTCTTTTGTGATCTCTAGTATTTTTCTAGGAAAATAGCCCTGAAACGGTTTATATAAACTGTTTGCTTGCGAAAAAAAAGAAAAATCGTTATATATTTCGTTTGTAAAATCCGGCATAAACATCAAATAGTGCTGCCTTAGATCGCTTTGCAGCGATTCGGCTAAAATAGATATGTTTCTTATTCTTACCGCTTGTGGCGGGGGAGTGATTTTATATGCGTTGTCCAAAGCTTTTGCAGCGGCTAAAAGATGTGATAAAGAGCATATTCCGCATATTCTTGGAGTAAGAACTAACGAGTCTAAAGGAGCCCTCCCTTTTAAAATATTTTCAAAGCCTCTATAAAGAGTTCCTATACTTTTAGCTTCAATAATTTTGTTGTTATGTATGGTTACTTTTATATCTAAATCGCCTTCCACTCTATTAAGTGGAATATCTAACTCTATTTTCATACTCTTTGAGTCCTTTTTATAAGTCTTTGCGGCGCAGCGGCCCAAGCCATATCTTTATATGCTAAATAGTGAGCTCTATCCACTCCTTTGGGCAATTCAAGAGGAGTTCCTATAATATTTCTAGTTTGAAAAAATGGATAAGGTTGAGGAAAATCCGATCTTGTGCATCCAAAACAAGGCACGCCGGCTCTCGTTTTTGAATTTACTTCGTTCCATAGATATTTATTGCAAGGGGCTAGCGTAGTGGGGCCTTTACATCCCATATGGAAAAACATGCACCCTCTCTCTCCAAAATCTTTCTCTTCAACTTTGTATTCGTGATATTCGTTTCTTGTGCAACCTTGATGAACGGTAAAATTGTAGTACTCTTTGTCGGTGTTTCTTTTTGTAAATTGGATGGGGGATTTAGAGGTGATTTTATATAAAATATTTTCTAGCGCTTTTGGGTGTATTGGGCAACCGGGGAGATTTATAACTTTGTTTCCCTCTTTTGTTCTAAACTCTTTACCTAAAAACCCGCCTTCTTTAGTATGATGAAACTGTAGACCAACGCCTTGCATTTCGTCATATGAGCCTATTCCGCCGAAAGAAGCGCAAGTGCCTACAGCTATTACGTAAGAAGCTTTATAGGAGAGTTTTTTTATAAGCTCTTTTTTAGGTTTGCCTCTAAAAGTGTCGAACAAACCCGTATTGTTGGGTCCTAATACTACGTTTCCCTCTATGCATAAAATATCTAAAGCTATTTTCTCATCTAAAATATCTTGTAGTAGTTTATCATGCGTATTTGAATCTATTGCGGATAGCGATGGATGCCACAATATATTGATATTTAAATTTTCAAAAAGTTTAAATATATTTCCTTCATAATTTAGCATAGACATAGTGTCGCCGCTGCATCCTCCGCTTTGTAACCAGTAGAGATTCATAAAAACTCCAAATATTCTATATTTCTACAATTTTAGATAAAAAATCTTTATTAAAATATAAAATCGGCAAAAAAATTTTTTTGGAATTATATAATAACTTAAACGAATATATTGTATAAAATTTACTCATAATTTATTGATATTTTGAAAAATCGTCTCTTTTTTAATGGTGTGAGTGTCGGTGTGGGTGAAGGGAAATTGAACATTTTTCACCCCCACTTTAATAAATTTTTTAAATGTTTCTAAAAGGAAAAATTACATCTAGCCCCACTCAAATTTAGTAATTTTTCGCGCGTTCTATTAATTTTTTAGAAGTCTTAATTAGAGTAAAAATCCTTTTTTTGTTCAGAAAAAAAATCGAAACTTATTGGTATAAATTTTACGGGCGTATTTTTGTTTAATATAGGATTATCTTTCTTTGTGATAATAAAGCCGTTAGAGAAAACAAGAGGCGATACCATACCAGGTCCTCTCTTATTGGAGGGAGTAAAATAGTACCCGTCAAAAAAACCGGGTATTACTATATCTTTTCCAGGTTTATTTACTATTTTCTCTTTTAAAAAAGCATTTATATAATTTAGATAAATATCATTTCTGCCGCTTAATTTATTTATAATAAATTTTCCGAATATTTCAAAATTTAATGCGGCTGCTAACGGATTACCCGGAAGATTTAGTATGAAGGTTCTGTTTAAAGCTCCAAAAGTTGTCGGTTTTCCCGGCTTTATCTCAACTTTGTCAAAATATATTTTAGCTCCAAGCTCCAAAAAAGCCTCTTTGGTAAAATCGGCCTCTCCTACGCTTACACCGCCGCTTGTTATTAGAAGATCGAAATCTTGGGATTTTTTGATAAGCTTCTTTATAGACTCTTTATCGTCATCGCTTGAGCCTAAAAAGCTTACTTCGCAGCCTAGTTCTTTGGCTCTTGAGTAAAAAACGGGAGTATTTGAGTTATATATCTGGTGGGGCTCTATATTTTCATAATGCATCTTAAGCTCTTTTCCTGTAGCGAAAACGCCGACTTTTACTTTTTTATATACTTTTACATATGAATACCCCTGGGATGCAAGCATACCTATCTTATAAGCGTCTATCTTCTCGCCGATTTTTAATATTTCGTCTTTACTGCGGATATCTTCTCCGGCTTTTCTGATATTGGCGTATTTTTTGATCTCTTTTGGCAATGTTACGTAATCTTCTTCAATTGTAGCATCTTCTATCGGCACTACGGCTTCAGAACCTCTTGGTATTTTGGCTCCGGTCATTATCTTTACGGCGCTATTTTCTTTTAAGATTATCTCTTTGTCTTCACCGGCCAATACTGTTTCTATAACTTTTACTTTTTTACCGGCGTCTGATAGCTTGACGGCAAATCCGTCCATTGCGGAGTTGTCAAATCTTGGAAGATTAAAAATTGCCTTTAAATTTTGCGCCGATATTCTTTGCGTCGCTTCCTCTATAGGAACTATTTCGAGTCCTTTTTTTTCAACTACATCTTCAATAATTTTTAAGCCTTTTTCTATAGTGACTTTCATCAACGTCCTTTTGATATAATTTTATAAAACAAGGATGAAGTAGGAAGGGTGAAGGAAGAAGATAGTGTGAAGGTAGAAGAGTAAAGAGAAGAAGAACAATTTATCCTTTTTCTCCCTTCAACCTTCTCCTTCCGCTTTCATCCTAAAAAAAGGAGTTTTCTTGGAACAGTTGGTTAAAATGTCTATTTATATCCATATGGCGGTTGCCGTTTTTTTGATTTTATCACAATTAGCTTATTTTCTTATCAAAAATGAGGAAAGTTTTATAAAATTTTCTAAAAAATTCAGAAATCTGCTTTTGGTACAAAATATCATTTTCGGTATGACAGCTTTTACCGGTATTATAGTAATGGCGGTTACTCGGTTTACCTTATGGAATCTAGAGATATTTTTGATGATATTTTTGGCGATAGGCATCTTTGTTCATCAAATAATTCTTTATAAAAAAATCAGGCCTATAAAATCGACGGAAAAAGAGTTGCAAGAGAAGTTTAAAAAGTATGCCTCAAAGGTCTATCTAAGCGAAGCGGTAGCCGGAGTTGTGCTCTATATATTGGCGAGGATCTTAAACTGATGCAGTTTGTTTACCATCCTAAAAGCGGCGAAAAGATTTTAGAGATAGAGGGTGAAGTATATAACTATCTATTTAAAGTTAGGCGTCATAAAAAAAATGAGAGAGTAGCGTTTAGAAATCTAAAAGACGGCTTTTTATACTTTTATGATATAACCGAAGTAAGCCGTAAAAGAGCTTTATTAACGCTTGTTCATATAGAGAAAAAAGAGATTGTGCCTAAAAAATTTTTTCATCTTATCTGGTGCGTTGTTGATCCAAAAAGTGTGGAGAAGACTTTAGCGATGCTAAACGAGATAGGAGTAGGCAAGATAACTTTTGTATATTGCGACAGAAGCCAGAGAAATTTTAAAATTAAACTAGAAAAACTTCAAAAGATTTTGATCAACTCTTGCCAGCAGTGTGGAAGAAGCTCTTTGATGGAGATCTCTTTCGCCGAAAAACTTTCTAATGTTATAAAAGAAACTAATAACATAGCAGTTTTGGATTTTAGTGAAAATAAAGTTAAAAATACCGATAATATAAAAAATTTTGTTGTAGGTCCAGAAGGCGGTTTTAGCGAAAAAGAGAGAGAACTGTTTAGGGATTTAAAAGTTTTAGGATTGGATACAGAAACGATTTTAAGAAGCGAAACTGCGGCTTTGGCAGTCTCTATGAAGGTTTTATTATGAGATTTATACTCCTTTTTGCGCTTTTTTTTACGCTTTTTTTAAGAGCGGATATAGTTTTAGATGGGTATTTGCATCCAGGAGACAACGAAGATACCAACTATACGCCAAAAGATCCGTTAACTAGGTATGATGAGAGTACTTACGACTACTATCTAAACAATCCAAGCCGTTTTTATCTAACCGAAGAGGTAAACATAACTAAAATTGAGTTGGTAGATCCGTACGGTTTTGAGGCTGACAGCAATCTTAGAGTATATATAGACGGAAATTTGGTAGCTACCGGTAACGATGGAGAGACTTTTGTGGATGTTGATCTATATTTAACCGCAGGAATGCATACCGTTGCGGTTAGGGGTAGTTGTTATGATGGTGGAGTGGAGGAGATTTGTTCAAGTTACGTTAACGATATTGACGATTTTCATTTTAGCGCTATAAAACTTGTTAGCGATCGGGGAAGTTTTGCTATAAATTTCATACAAAGAAGGCATATCGGCGATTCTCCAGATTATTATTGTAAAGGTAGAAATTGTTTTGTCGATAACGACAACTATGATGATTTGACAAACGATAACGATAAACCTTTTTATTATCCCGACGATTTTGAAGACACTTCGGTATCTTACGATTTTAACACCTCTTGCAGCGCGGATCAGATAACTTTTTTTATATCTAGGATTAGAGATATTCACGAAAACGGCATAAACAAACTAAACTTTTATATAGATAACTCTTTGATAAAGAGTTTTGATTTAAATGCGAGTGACGACGGCGTTTACGATTTAAACTTGACATATTACGGAAATCTCTCTCCTATAAGTAACGGCAAAGTAGAGATTGTCTCGGGCATATTTACAAACAGCAATAGTTACGACGATATCTCTTGGGACGAATTGATCATCATCCCAAGATGTTTGTCGGATAACGGCAACAACGTTAACTTTAAGTTTGACGCTTGGGATACATTTAGAGATATAAACGATCGAAATATCTCCACTAAAATAGTCTCTAAAGAGTTTAGTCTAACAATCGCTTCTTTGGATGAGACGGAAACAGACTATCAAGAGTTTAACGGAACGGTTTGCGTACAGATTGTTGATGATTTAAACAGAAGTTACACTCCTTGGCAAAAACTGCTCTTTAGCGATCAGAACTTATCTACCTATAGCGGTATACTCCTATCAAACGCTTTGAAAAAAGCTAGAGTTTTGATAGCGTGGAAAAGAGACGTTGACGATAGCTGTCCTTTGAGCGTTGAAGACAACAGAACTTTATCAACCGATAATTTTGCCGTAAGGCCCGATAGATTTGTTATATATCCGCCATCAAACCAGGTGTATGCCGGGGAAGATTTTAATCTCTCATTTGCCGCTAAAGTTTTTGGCTCGGATACAAACGCAACCGACTACAACGAAACCTTAAACGGTTCGTTTAGGCTAGAGGCAAACGAGACAAAAGTTGGATGCGAAAACGGATCGTTAACGCTTGCTTCTTTTAGTTTTAGTAACGGAGAGGCGAAAAATATATCGGCAAACTATGATGAGATTGGCGATATTAACGTTACCATAAAAGAGATAAACGGTAGCGAGTTTGCTAGAATCGACTTTGACGATACAAACGATAGCGAAAGATTAATAGCGTCAAATACTACGACTATCAACGTAAAACCCTACGAAGCCAATATCACCGATCTAAACTTTACCGTATCTACCGGTAAAAATTGGCTCTATATGATTAAAAATTCCGATTTAAAAGATATGAACGTAACTTTAGAAGCACAGGTGGGTATTTTTTCAAAAAAGGGCATTTTGCTTAACGATTTTAATAGTAGCTGTTATGGAGAAGATGTGGAGATAAAGTTTTTTTACGATGTAAACAGCAGCGGCAATATCGGCATAACGGCCGTATATCTAGGCACAACGAACGACGATAACAGCTCTTTGGAGGATATCAACAAAACTTTGAGGTTTGATGCGGCTCTTTTTAGAAACGGTAAAGCTAAAAACAGATACGCATTTGACGTAAATAGAAGTTTTGATAGCCCGATAGATCCGATATTTGTCAAGTTGAAAGAAGTTAATGTCACAACAAACGTAGCAAAGATATTAAATGGCGTTAAGGCGAAAGATGACAACAATGCCACTTTTTATTTTGCTAGAGTCTGGACAAAAGATATATCAACATATAAAACAGATGACAACACAACCGCAAAAATTTTAGTTTTTAGCAGTGTAAAAAATGAGTTTGTAAAAGATTTTAACGAAACTTTGGTAAACTGGTATCAAAATAGCTACCATTCAAATATCTCTTACGGAAATATAGTTGAGACTAACGTAACGGACAATACTATCTTAAATACAGATGTAAATATCAATGCATCCTCTTCCTTGGACAATAACGGAACTTTTAATATAAACATTTCAAATAGTAACGCGCTAGAGGGCGTTTTTTATATACATCTTAATATCTCTCCTTGGCTTTGGTATTTGCCAAAAGGGTTTGGAGAAGATTACAACTATAGCGTAGGAAGCAGTTGTCTCTCTCATCCATGCATAAAGTACGAGTATAAAGTAAAAAATCAGGGGAATGCGGTAGAGAGCGGAGGCGCTTTTAAAGGTGTTGATATAGAAGATATCAATATAAGCGATAACAAAAGAGGTATAAGGCTTTTTAGATGAGAAGATCGTTTACCTTGATAGAGCTTGTATTTTCTATGGCGATAATCGCTATTGCGTTTACGGTTTTGCCGAAAATTTTACAGCTTAGCACCAAAGCTTCTACTCAAAGTATAAGAGAAGAGGCTATGTTTAGCGCGGTAGCTTTGTTAGGGCTTATCAAAGCTACCGCTTGGGATGAAAAAAATAGCGAATATGACGATATTTTGCTTGTTAATAACGGCAATGCGGCTTATGAATGTAACGATAACGGATACAGAGTAGGAGGTTTTTTAGGTTCTAGGAATTGTGAGCACAAGGCGGAAGCTTCGGCATTGGGAGCCGACATCGGCGAGCCTCCTTATGATGACTTGGATGATTTTACATCTGT
>JALWIX010000095.1 GCA_027082175.1 Campylobacterales bacterium | reverse complement strand
CTTTTGTATGTGTCTAATTTTTTAGTGTTACGTGCTAAAAATTAAATTGAGACCTCTGAAAAATTACAAATTGAACAAAGGATTTGAAATTTTAGCTTGAAAATTTTATGTTCGCCAAAAGGCTAAAAAAGTGCGCTTGTTTAGCACTTTTTAATAAAATTTACAAGCGTTAGTTTTACTAAAAATTTCAACTCTCCTGAGTGAAATTTTGTAATTTTTCAGAGCATTCAATTGTTAAATTGTTATTGGTATATTTGTATATTGGTTTGATTTATAATTTTCTTTTTCTAAGCACACCCATACACTAATACACAAACAACAAAATTTTCCAATTTCAATCAAACATCTCCAATATCTCATAAGCCGTATTTCGTTTTGCAGGTATCTCTCCCACATCCTTAATGAGTTTTATCATCTCCTCTTGATTCATCCTGTTTTGAGCTCCGGCCGCTTTGACAACGTTCTCTTCCATCATAGTAGAACCGAGATCATTAGCCCCAAAAAGGAGCGCAAGCTGACCTATATAGCTCCCCTGCGTTACCCAAGAGCTTTGAATATTTTTAAAATTATCCAAAAAGAGACGGCTTACGGCTAAAAGTCTTAGATATCTATTTGAAGAGGTTTTATGTTTTACGATGCCGTCTTTTTGAAGCTTCGTATTATACGGTTGAAAAGACCACATTATAAAAGCTCTAAACCCTCCCGTTTCATCTTGAAGTTCTCTTATCTTTTCCCAATGCTCAACTATCTCTTCGTCGGTCTCTACCGTACCGTACATCATCGTAGCGGTTGTCTTCATACCGATCTTATGCGCTGTTTTGTGAATCTCCAGCCACTCTTTAGAACTTAGCTTTTTAGGGCTTATGATATCTCTAACCCTGTCGCTTAAAATCTCCGCGCCAGCCCCCGGAATGGAGCTAAGACCTTTTTCTTTTAATCGTTGTAGAGTCTCTTCATAACTTATGCGACTTACTTTGGATATAAAATCTATCTCTACCGCGCTAAAACCATGTATGGTTATTTGCGGATATTTTTTATGAATATGCTCCACTAATCTCTCGTAGTAATCAATCTTTAACTTCGGATGGACTCCTCCTTGAAACAGTATCTGCGTTCCGCCTATTTCTATAAGCTCATCTATCTTTTTATCGATCTCTTCATAACTAAGTATATAGCTATCATCATCTTTTGCGTGTCTGTAAAAAGCGCAAAAGTTACAATCAACCCAGCATACGTTTGTATAGTTTATATTTCTATCTACTATGAAAGTTGTTATCTTTTTAGGATGAAGCTCCCTTTTTTTAGCCAATGCCTTTTCGCCAAGCTCTCTTAAGTCGGCTTCTCTTATAAGTTCTAACGCCTCTTTTTTACTTAACCTCACTCCTCAATCCCTTCAAAAAACTTCTCAATCTCAACTTCTTGGCCTATGCACTCAATAAACATTTTATCGCTTAATACATAATTTCCGCCAAATTTATAACTACCGTTATCTAGTATAAACTTTTCAACGCTTCTATATTCGGGCTCAACTATATAATACTCTTCGATACCGGCACACTCATATAGGCTAAATTTCTCTTTTTTATCCTTTTGGGCGGTTGATGGACTTAAAACTTCAAAGATCGCGCAGGGAGTATCTCTCTCTTCGCAAAAAATCATAATATCCGGCTGAACTATATTGATACTATCTTTGCCTCCAAAATCGCAAATTAACTTTAAATCATACGGAGCAACTCTTGGTTTGCATTTTTTAAAGCTCTTAACAATAAAAAAAATATTTCCAACAACATCCTGATGTTTTGCGCTTGCCCCGGCCATCATATAAATTTTTCCAAAAATAAGTTCTACTCGCTCTTTTGTAGTTTTATCTATTTGCAGATAATCTTCGTAGCTATAATTTTCAAGTTTTTTTGCTTCCATCGTTTTTCCTTTTGGCGATTGCGTCCAAAACACCGTTTATAAATTTTGGAGACTGATCCGTTCCAAGTTTTTTTGCAAGCTCTATAGCCTCATTTATCGCAATCGCTTTATCAAGTTCGCTAAACATCAGTTCATACGCTCCAAGTCTGAGAATCGCTCTTTCTATATGCCCCACTCTATCCAAATCCCAACTCTCTAGATGTTTTTTCAACTCTTCGTCTATCTCTTTTAAACGATCTGTTACGCCGTTAAACAAAGATAAAGCAAACTCTCTTTGTCTGTTTCTTATCTTTTTCTCTTCCAAAATATCTTCCGCAAACTTTTTAATCTCAGGATTACCCAAATCGTATGCGTACAAAAGACCGATCACGGCTTCTCTAGCTTGATGTCTCGTCGCCATTTTTTCCTTTCATTTTCGTAATTCGTGATTCAAATAACATTTTACAAATCAGTAAAAATCCTCCTCCAATTCCAAATTCCCAATTCCTAATTTACCAATATCTAATCAAAATTTCTATACAAATCGATAAGCTCAATAAGCCCCGTCATTGCTTCAAAACCCTTATTTCCCGCTTTGCTACCGGCTCTCTCGATCGCCTGCTCTATTGTATCGGTTGTTAAAACTCCAAAAGTAACAGGTTTTTGATACTTTAAAGTGGTATTTGCGATACCTTTCGTCGCTTCAGCAGCCACATAATCAAAATGCGGAGTCGATCCTCTTATGATAGCGCCTAAACAGCAAACACCCTCATATTTTTGGCTATTTAAAACCTTGTCTAAAGCAAAAGGCAGTTCAAAAGCTCCGGGAACCAAAATGAGATCTAGATTTTTTTCTTCTCCGCCATGCCTTAAAAACGCATCTTTAGCGCCTTCAACTAACCTATCCGTTATTATATGGTTGAACCTACTAGCGATGATCGCCACTCTCTCTTTTCCGGTAAGTCTTAATTTTCCTTCTATAATATTCATTTATACTCCTATACTGTTTTATACTCGCTCTAAAAATTTTTCTACATATTTAAGATTATCTGCCAATTCATTACAAACTATGTTTAAAAATATTTTACAATCTAAACACTTTTTTAGCTATCTTATTTTACCCATCCCTCGTCCGGTTATTTTACCGTAGATTCTTCTTAAAATCCTCATTATTACAGGTCTAAAATCACCTTTTTTCATAGCTTTGCGTATCGCCTGAATGTCGCCTAAATATTTCGCAATCGCATATAAAATCGATCTTGTTTTATTAAGACTCAAGGCAACTCCTGATTTTTTTGATATCTGACAAAAGTTGGTTTAACTCTTCTAGTTTTAGCATATTTGGCCCGTCGCTCAATGCGTTATCCGGATCAAAATGGGTTTCAAAAAAGTGCCCATCTACCCCAACAGCCGTAGCCGAGCGAGCAAGAGGCGCTACAAACTCCCTTTTGCCGCCGCTTTTTCCTCCGGCTCCTCCAGGCATCTGAACAGAATGAGTCGCGTCAAAAATAACGGGAGCAAACCTTCTCATAATGACTAAACTTCTCATGTCTACCACAAGATTGCCGTAACCAAAAGTTGTTCCTCTCTCAGTTAGCCAAATCCCGGCTTTTTTACTGATTTCATACATCGATTCAACTTCAAAATTCCCTATTTCCAATACGCCTCTGCTTTTTAATACCTTCAAAACGCTATACTTCATATCTTCGGGGTTCATAAACTGCCCCTTTTTTATGTTGACTATCTTACCGGTTTTTGCCGCCGAGACCAAAAGATCGGTTTGCCTGCATAAAAAAGCTGGTATCTGTATAACGTCTACAACTTCGCTTACCGCTTCTACTTGATAAGATTCATGAACGTCCGTTAATATCTTATAGCCAAATCTATCTTTTATATCAGCCAACATCTGAAGACCCTTTTTCAAACCTGGCCCTCTGTAGCTATCCAGACTCGTCCTATTGGCCTTATCGAAACTAGCCTTAAAATAAAAATCTATACTAGAGTCTTCATCATACTCTTTTAATTTTGAGGCAATAATCTCTAACTGCTCTTTACTCTCTATAACGCAAGGTCCCGCTATCAAAATCATTTAAACACCTTTTCAAAATCTATTTTGGTTTTACAACTATCCCACTGAAAATTATATACGCCTTGACTTTTAAATCTCTCTTGCAATTGATATTTGCTATTTTCTAGTTCAAATATCTCAAGTTCTTCTGTTTTTGGATTTATAACAACGTAGTATTGTACTCCTATCTTTTCATAAAGAGTAAATTTAGTAGTTAAATCTTTCAATGCAGTTGATAATGATAAAACCTCAATAATAATTTTCGGAGGTTTTGTCAAAAATTCTGCATCCTCATCTACCTCTTCGCAAGTTACCAAAACATCCGGTTGAACAACATTACTATCGTCTATTACCCAGTCAACGGGTGAAATATAGACTTTACATTTATCACAATCTAAATTTTCATCCAACTCTTTCCATATTCTAGCTGCAACACTCTGATGTTTCAGACTTGGCGCCGGACTCATTGCATATGCAACTCCATCTATCAATTCCCATCTGCCTTCCCATTCTTTATAATCTTTATAAGTATATTTTTGTAAAAGCTCTAGTGCTGCCATTATCATCTCCTAGCTACCAAAATCCCACTAATCACTATTAAGATTATACCCAAAATCTTGATAGTTTCAGGAAAAGGATCGTTTAAAAAAACTATCCCTAAAGCGATGGAAAAAAGTATATTAGAATAGCTTATAGTTCCTACGACTCCCGCTTTACTAACGCCGTAAGCCTTTGTCATATATACTTGCGCCAAAGTAGCCAAAAGCCCCATAAAGAAAATATATACCCACATCTCACCCTCGGGCATTACAAATTCGGCCAACATAAAATCGAGCTCTTCAACTTTTACAAATCTTGAAATACCCATCAATATAAGCGGCCCCACACTTCCTACCACCATAAAAGAGAGAACTATAGCCCTAGTATCGTAATACTTTTTTAACTCTTTTACGCTCGTATAGGCCAAAGCGGCTCCAACACCGCTTAAAATCCCTAAAATGTCGTATTTATCAAAAGGGGTATGAAAGGGGTCTGTTATAAAAACGATTCCGACAAAACCTATAAAAAGGGCAAACCAACCTCTTTTGCCTAAAGCTTCTTTTAAAAACAAAAAAGCAAAAAGCGCTGTAAATATAGGAGAAGTTTTAGAGTAGGTCATAGCTTCTCCCAAAGGAATATGCGCTATATCGTAAAAAAAGCACAAAAGCGCCAAAAAACCCATCAAACCTCTAAAAAGGAGTAGCCAAGGCCTCCCCCCTTTATGCCTCATAGGTTTTGCAAAAAGCGTAGCGCTTATAAGTATAACGCCAAATAGGTTTCTAAAAAAAACGACCTCCAAAGAGGGTAAATATTGGCTCAACAATTTGGCAAACACTCCCATTCCAGCAAACAAAAGCGAGGCAAAAAGCATATACCAAATACCGATTTCTACTCTTTTTATCACCCTCCTCCTTTATGTGTAGTGTAGCGCAAGCAATCCCCCTTACTCCTTACCACCTCACCCCCTTATCCCCTTACCCCGATTTAAGATTCAAAAAATAAAGGCAAAATGGGTGTGAGTATGGGTGTTAATTACCACTCAGCCAAAAATCATAATTTTCAATATGCCAAATATACTAATATCCAATCTTTAATTTATCCAATTTTCCAACAATATCCCCAAAAAATATCACATCTTTTAAAAGAGCTTTTTTAGCGACTCCACTCTTCTCATCCATAACTATATGAAGCCTTCCCTCTTTAGAGGCGAAAATCTTTTGATGTATAACAACGTCCATATAGAGACCTTTTTCGTTGCCAAAAAGGGATTTTAGTTTTTTTAGCTCTTCTCCTTCCGGTAAGTAAACATCAACCTTTCCATCTTTTCTATTTCCTCCCACCGCAAAAAGCACAAGATGTTTTTTACCGTTAATAAGATACTTTTTTAGGTTAAAATAGAGGCTTAAAATATCATCTTTTGCGTAGTATTGCAAAATTTCATCATGTTTACTGTCTAAATTACCGTTTTTATATCTTTTTGTATGAACGAAAATTCTCTTTTTTTCATGATCAAATCTATAGACTTTTATACTTTTTTTAGATGCGTTTTTTCGAATCTTTTTATAAATTTTTGGTATCAAAATCCCATTTTGGACTACGCCTTCGCTTATATACTCCTCTTCTCTTCCTCGACTTAAAATTTTAGCAAGACCGGTAGCTTTAGCCTTTACTTTTATGACGTATCTATCTTTGTTTTTCGTAAATGTGGCGACTGAGTATCCAACTTTGCCAAAAATTCCATAAGTTACTCTATATTTTGCTTCAATTGTTTGAGAATAGAGAGTAAAAACCAGAAAAAAACTTAACGCTAAAGCCCTCATATAAAACCTTTATCAATTCATCTATGTTAAAATAGCACAAAATTATATAATACTTTATACTTTCAAAAAGGTAGTTAGTTGAAAAAGATTTTTTTAATAATATCTCTTCTTTTAACGTTTATAAATGCAGCCGACCTTAACACTACTCTTTTAGAGGACAGTAACGCCAGCGCTATATACAAAAATATTCTAAAGTCGTTAGAAACTTCCGATAACCCGGAAACCGCCTTGCAAAAAACTCTTATCGTAAAGATATTAAATATTAAAAAAGAGGGCATTAAAAGTTTTGATATAAACAACTATAAAGTAAACGATCAAAAAAAATTTACAGATACGTTTTTTACGATCGTTGAAAAAATGGCCGAAGCAAAAAGGTTTAAAAAGAGTCTGTCGCAACTAAAAGAACAACTAAACGATATAGAAGAGGATATCTCTAAACTAGACTCCAACGCAACCAATCTTTTAACTTTACAGCTTGAATACGCCTACTACTATAAAAAATATAACAAAATAAAAAAAGATATTGAAAAGGTTGAAACACATTACGAGGCCTGGTTAAAACAGCTGTTGAAATACTTGCCAAAAATTAAGTTTAAAACTTCTAATATCAACAAAAGCGTAAAAGAGCTGGAAAAAAAGATATCGCAGATAGATAAAAAGATAAAAAAGTTAGAGATAGAAAAAGAGAGATGGAGAATACTTGATAAAAAAAGGTATGTTGAAAATCTTGAAAAAGAGATTCAAAGATTAACAAATCTCAAAGACAGCTATGTAAAAAAAGAGATAAAATCGCAACTACTCCTTTTTTTTAAAGCGTTAAAGCAAAAAAGCGAAAAAGTATTTCAACTTAAAATCGATATATTAAAAACTGCCTCAAAATTTTCATCTAAAAAGGCAGATATCAAAGACGCCCTCAACGATGCTCTAAATATCCTTATCGAATCAAGATTAGGAAAAACCACGACGTATATATATCAACTAAAAGACAACGCTATATTTTTCTTAACACAAAATAGATTTTTTAATATACCCCTTTATAAAATCGTAGCCGGCATAGGAATATTTTTATTATTTCTTTTTTTAAGAAAGCTTTTTGTCCTTATAGTTTTAAAGATTCTTAAAAAAATGTCCGAAAAAACAAAATCTTCGTTAGACGACAAAGTTTTGGCAATAGTAACCGAACCCTTAAAATTTGCTTTCATAATCGTAGGCTTTTACCTTTCCGTAAAAGTAATGGAGATAGAGAGCGAAACGGTAGACAAAATAGTCCGTTCAATGGTTATCGTAGCTATATTTTGGCTATTTTTTGACGCCGTTAGCGTCCTTGAAAAGACCATTTTCAATTTCGCTAAAAAATTTGGAAAAGAGCTGTATCGCGAAATTGGAAACTTTTTTATAAAAACAGTTAAAATATTTATCTTTTCTGTAGGTCTTGTGGCGGTATTGCAAGAGTGGAACATAAACGTAAGCGCCTTTATAGCCTCCTTGGGACTTGGAGGTCTTGCGTTTGCTTTAGCCGCCAAAGATACGGCGGCCAATCTTTTTGGAGGACTAACTATACTCGCCGATAAATCGCTTAAGATAGACGACTGGATAAAAGTTCAAGATGTGGAAGGAACAGTAGAGGATATAGGTCTTAGAACCATAAAAGTAAGAACTTTCGAAAAATCCCTCGTTACGGTTCCAAACCAGATAGTGGCGAACAATCCTATCGAAAACTTTTCAAGAAGAGATATAAGAAGAATCAAAATGAGAATTGGACTGACCTACTCCACAACAAAAGAGCAGATGGACGAAATTCTCAAAAATATAAGAAATATGTTAAAATCCCATCCCGGGATTGACAAAAATGCAACAATGCTAGTAAATTTTGACGAGTTTCAAGATAGTAGTCTAAGCATATTTATCTACTGTTTTACAAATACGGCTAACTGGCAAAAATATCTGGAAATCAAAGAGGATGTAAATCTAAAAATTATGGATATAGTGGAAAGTGTTGGAGCCGAGTTTGCCTTTCCTAGCCAATCTATATATGTTGAGAAAATTGTAAAATAGTGTGGGTGTGGATATTAGTAGTGTGGGTGTGTGTTAAAGGTAATATAATATGAATAATGAGATAAAAAGTGCAGAAGATTTGGAAGTTTTTAAAATAGCACATAAATTAACAATAAAAATATATGAAATTACAAATTATTTTCCAGAATATGAAAAATATGGTATAACAAGTCAACTAAGAAGATCTGCAAGTTCTATTGGAGCAAATTTAATGGAAGGCTCACACAGAATAAATAAAAAAGAGTTTAAACAATTTGTAGGGATTGCACGGGGCTCTGCTGGCGAATTGAAATATTTTCTTAGATTATCAAAAGATATTGGATTTGGATATATTACAAAAGAAAATAATAATTTTTTAATAAAAGAAACAGATAAAATTAGTAAAATGCTTTATAATCTAATAAAATCTCTCACTTACACCCACCCACACTCACACTCACACTCACACCAAAAAGAGGAGCAATGAAAAAAGTAGTAATTTTAGGAAAACCAAATGTGGGCAAAAGTTCGCTTTTTAACAGAATCTTAAAACAGCGTGACGCCATAATTTCGGAAGTGGCCGGAACAACGCGAGATATAAAAAAAAAGATAGCCAATTTGGGAGAAAAAGAGATAGAGCTTATTGATACCGGCGGACTTGAAGATAGAGACGAGCTTTTTAATAAAGTTAAAGAAAAATCTTTACAAACCGCAAAGGAAGCGGACATAATCCTTTATATGGTTGACGGGAGAGAACTTCCAGACGAAGAGGATAGGAAACTATTTTTCGAGCTTCAAAAACTTGATAAAGATATAGCTTTGGTCATAAACAAGATAGACAACGACAAATTAGAAGAAAACGTTTGGGAATATTACAGCTTCGGAACTCAAAACATATTTCCTATCTCCGTTTCCCACAATAGAAAAGTCAAAAAACTGCTTGAGTGGATAGAGAGTAAAATACCCATTGATGAGAGCTTAAATATCCAAGAGGATGAAGAGTTAGATATCGAATCTTTTTTAGAAGAGGTTGAAGTTAACAAAAAAGAGGATGATTCTAAGGAAATTAGAGTAGCGATTATAGGAAGAGTCAACGTAGGAAAAAGCTCTTTGCTGAATGCTCTTTTAAAAGAGGAACGATCAATCGTAAGCGATATTGCGGGTACAACCATAGACGTGGTAGACGAGACGTATCTATATAGAGACAAACTTATCACTTTTATTGATACCGCGGGCATTAGAAGAAGAGGCAAAATTGTAGGCATAGAAAAATACGCGCTAAACAGAACCCAAAAAATGCTTGAGCGCGCCGATATAGCTTTGGTAGTTTTAGACGCTAGCGAAGGCTTTGCCGAACAAGATGAAAAGATCGCCGGACTTGTAGATAAGTATAAACTAGGCTGCATTATCGTTTTAAACAAATGGGACAAGGCTAAGATGAGTTACGAAGAGGCGGTTAAAGAGGTTAGAGATAGATTTAAGTTTTTAAGTTTTGCCCCTATAATAACAGTTTCGGCAAAAACAAGAAAAAGAGTAGATAAAATATATGATCTAATACTTAAAGTCTATAAAAACTACTCTCAGTGGTTACCTACGTCAAAATTAAACAAAATTATAAAAGAGGCCACCCAGCGCCACGCTATACCGGCATACTACTCAAAGGCGGTAAATATCCTCTTTGCCACTCAATATGAAACAAAACCGCCTAAAATTGCTCTTATTATGAATAGACCCGAAGGTCTCCATTTTAGCTATAAAAGATACCTTATAAACAAATTAAGAGAAAATTTCGACTTAGAAGGAAGCCCGGTTATTTTAAATCCAAGGAAAAGAGGAGAGAGGGAGGAGATATTGGACGATGATTAGTAAGCAAGAGTAATTTAGTGTATTTGTGTATTGGCAATTGAGACTTCTATAAAATTACAAATTGAGCGAAAGCTTTGCGATTTTAGCTTTAAAATTATTTGTTTGCCAAAAGGCTAAAAAAATTCGCTCATTAGGTTTTTGGTTGATAGTTGATAGTTGATGGTTTATATATAAAAAAATATTAATGATTTGCGAATTAGGTATTAGGGATTAACTCTAACGCCCACACTAATAAAAAAGGAGAAAAATGAGAATTGTAAGCGGTATGAGGCCCACAGGCAAACTTCACTTAGGACACTACCTAGGTGTTTTGAAAAACTGGATTGAGCTACAAAAAGAGAACGAATGTTTCTTTTTCGTTGCGGATTGGCACGCATTATCTACAAGTTACGAAGATAAACTAAACTTAAAGTCGCTGAGTTTAGAACTTGTTAAAGATTGGGTGGCTTCGGGTATTGATCCAAATAACTCAACCCTCTTTATACAAAGCAGCATCAAAGAGCATGCCGAACTATACGTAATATTAAATATGATAACGCCTCTTGGTTGGCTTGAGAGAAACCCCACCTACAAAGATCAGCTTCAGCAAATGAAAAACAAAGAAATCCATACCGCAGGTTTTTTAACTTATCCCGTTTTGCAAACGGCGGATATCATACTCTACGACGCAAACAGTGTCCCCATAGGCGAAGACCAAAGACCTCATCTAGAGATAGCGAGAGAAATTGTTAGACGTTTTCATCATCTTTTTAAGCGCGAAATTTTTACTGAACCAAAAGAGCTCTTAAGTTCAACTCCACGTCTTTTGGGATTAGACGGTAGAAAAATGAGCAAAAGTTACAATAACGCCATATTTTTAAACGATTCAAAAGAGGAAGTTTGGCAAAAATTAAGAG